>CAMGSV010000084.1 GCA_946061495.1 uncultured Spirochaetales bacterium
AGATTATTATGAATCATATAAAAATTTTGGATTCTATAATTTTTCCCAAATATCAGAGCTTTTTAATACAAAAAAACAAGCATTCAGATTAGATTTTTAATAAAATTTTTTACGGAGATTTAAAGTATCACTTGAAATCTCCGTAATTTTTAAAACTTACTAGAAAATACAAAAGCTTGTGGAAGCAGATTTATGAAAAGAACTCCTGGGCAAAGCGGACGGTCTCCAGGGCGTCCTTGCCGTAGAAGTCGGCTCCAATCATGTCGGCGTATTCCCGTGTCATGACGGCGCCCCCCACGCAGACGGTGCAGCCGGGGGCCTTTTCCCGCAGCAGCTTGATGGTGGCCTCCATGGAGGGGACGGTGGTGGTCATGAGGGCGGAAAGGCCCACCAGCCTGATGTCGTGCTCCTGCACCGTCTCTAGCACCTTTTCCGGCGGCACGTCCCGGCCCAGGTCAATGACGGTAAAGCTGTAGTTTTCCATCAGCACCTTCACGATGTTCTTGCCGATGTCGTGGATGTCGCCCTTCACCGTGGCCAGCACCACCGTTCCCTTGGATTCGCCCTTGGTGCCGGTCCGTATCATCTGCTCCTTGATGACGGAGAAAGCCTCCTTGGCGGCTTCGGCGCTCATCAAAAGCTGGGGCAGAAAGAGTTTCTTTGTCTCGAATCCTTTTCCCACAATGTCCAGGGCGGGAATCAGGTGCTGGTTGATGATGTCCAGGGGCTGGGTGGTGTCCAGCAGGGCGGCGGTGTACTGGTGGGCTTCAGGCTTGAGGCCACGGATTACGGCGTACTGGAGGGTTCCCTTCTGCAGCGGTGTTCCGTCCGGGGCAACGATGCAGTCTCCGCCAGCGGTGGCCTTGTCGGTGGCAGTGGCGGCTCCTGTGGTGGCGCTGCCTGCTCCTTGGGGCTGGGCGGCCTTTGCGGCTTCTGCTTCCTGCTGGTATTGCAGGGCAAAGTCAATGTAGCCGGTGCAGTTGGGGTCAAAGCCCCGGAGGGTGCAGAAGCAGGTGTAGGCCTTCATCATCTCGGTGGCGTTGGGGTTCATGATGGCGGCGCTGAGTCCCCGCTCCATGGCCATGGTGAAGAAGGCGGCGGTAATCAGCTCCCGCTGGGGCAGGCCGAAGGAGATGTTGGACACGCCCAGGATGGTGGTGCCGCCAAAGCGGGTCTTCACGGCGTGGAGGGTGTCCAGGGTGGCGGCGGCGGCAGTGGTGTCGGAGCTGATGGCCATGGCCAGGGGGTCGATGATGATGTCCTTCCTGCCAATGCCGTAGCGTGCGGCGGTGGCGTAGATTTTCTCCACAATCTTGATGCGTCCCTCCGCTGTCTCCGGGATGCCCCCTTCGTCCAGGGTCAGGGCCACCACCACGCCACCGTATTTCTTCACCAGCGGAAAGATTTCTTCCATTACCTCCGCCTTGCCGTTCACCGAGTTGATGAGGGGCTTGCCGTTGTACAGCCGCATGGCCTGCTCCATGGCAATTGGGTCGGAGGTGTCCAGCTGGAGGGGCAGCTCGGTGACACTTTGGAGCTCCTTTACCACGCTCCGCAGCATGGCCACCTCGTCGATTTCCGGCAGGCCCACGTTTACGTCCAGCACGTGAACGCCCCTGTCCTCCTGGGCCAGCCCCTCGTTGATGATGTAGGGCAGGTCATTTTCCTTCAGGGCCTGCTTGAACCGCTTCTTTCCGGTGGGGTTGATTCGCTCACCCACCAGCACAGGCTTTCCTCCCAGCTCCACGGTGCGGGTGTAGCTGCTGATGCGGCTGCTGCCCTTGTCTGTGGTGGCGGGGCAGGGCTTGCCGTGGCAGGCATCCACCAGTCGGCAGATGTGCTCCGGGGTGGTGCCGCAGCAGCCTCCCACAACAGCCACTCCCCTGTCCACAAAGCCAGATACAATCCGGGCGAACTGCTCCGGGGAGATGTCGTAGACGGTGCGGCCGTCCTCACTGCGGGGCAGGCCGGCGTTGGGGTTCACAATGAGGGGCGTGCTGGACTCGGCAGCCAGCATGGTGACGATGGGCTCCATCTGGACGGGGCCCAGGCTGCAGTTCATGCCCAGGCCGCTGACTCCCAGTCCCTCCAGTATGGTGACCATGGTCTGGGGGTCGGAGCCGGTGAGGGACTTGGCGGACTCGTCGTAGACGGTGGTGACAAAGACCGGGAAGCTGGTGCCCGTCTCCTCCATCACCTCCTTGGCGGCGATGACGGCGGCCTTGGCCTCGTAGCAGTCATTCATGGTTTCTATCAGCACCAGGTCGAAGGGGAGCTTGGACTGGCCCTCTGGGAAATCCGCGCTGTGGGGAAAACTGGTGGCTGCCACACCGCTAGCAATGCCGGCACGAATCACCTGGGCAAAAAGCTCCACCGCCCCGTCAAAGCTCAAGTCACCCAGGGGCTCCAAAAGCTTTCCTGCAGGGCCAATGTCCAGGGCGATGAAATGGTGGCGGCTGGCGGGATTGCTGTGGGTGGGGGCACGGTGGCGTTCCCGGAGGTCAGAAAGCTGCTGCTCCGTGAAGTGGGCGGCCTCTATGCGGCGGCGGGCCTCGTTGGCGTTGGCCAGGGCGGCGGCCACAATCTGCTCCAGGCTGTAGTCGGTGCATTCCGGCTGGTGGGAGGGAGTGGCGGCTTTGTCGGGTGCATGGCAGCCGCACCCGCAGCCTGTCTGGATGATGTCGTTGTCGCTGGATTCAGCTCGGGATGCCTGCTGTGCTGTGGAGGGGAACTTCAGGCTGTTGGCGCCAAAGGTGTTGGTCTTGATGATGTTGGCTCCGGCACAGAAATAGTTGTAGTGGAGGGCGACGATTTCCTCCTGGTGGGTGATATTCCATAGCTCCGGCAGCTCTCCTGGAGCCAGCCCCTGTGCCTGCAGCAGGGAGCCGGTGCCCCCGTCAAAAAAAAGGACTTCCTTGCCCAGAATGTCTTGAATCGTGCTCATATGCTTCCCCTTTTCAGCTTTGAACCATGTACCTTCCCTCAGTTTTCTGCGGGTGGCTTAGTATACGATGAAACGGGGGCTGGAGGGAAGATAGTGGAATGGTAAGGTCTCCAAAATACAGGTTGAAGTTCTATCATCATTTAGTTATAATTCTGTAACTTGATTCTAACGAGGTAAAACTGTATGGAAAACCAGATTGAATGTAACCAGCATGATGAGGAAGAAATTAGTCTTATTGATTTGTTTGCCGTCCTCCTTCGATATAGGAAGCTTATCGTCATCGGAACAGTGATGATAACCTTTTTGGCTGGATTGTATCTTTTTGTGCTGCCCATGGTGGTTCCTTCCAGCAGCAAGAAGGTCAGCACTGTCACCTACAGCATCGATGTCAATCGTCTGCCGTTGACAGTGGAACGGCAGTTGCCCAATCCTGTGGGAGGGGCGAATTTGATTTCTGGCCTATTCATGTCCAATGTAAACAATATGCCTTTTTTTGCCTCGGTCTACAAGGATCATATGATATTTTCCGCAAATGACACAATGCCTGAGAGCGAGGCTGACTTCAATTTGATGGTTCAAAAAATTCTCAAGGAAAAGAAGGTTGTTATGCGGGTTGGACCTCTTGGTGCAACCATTGAAATTGACGTGGAGGTTCCCGATGCCAATATTGACAAGGTGGGGCCTTTTATTTCTGACCTTGTGATGCGTTCCAATGCTGATTTGTCCCGGTATATGCTTCCTCAGTTGGAGGAATTGAGGAAGACGACCTCGGAAACTATCACCATTATGGAGCAGCAAACTTCCATGATGGGTAACTCTACCCAGGACTTGCAGCGAGTCTTGTCGGAGCTTGATGCCTACCTGGCCAGCTTGCAGGCCTTCGTTTGGTTTGATGGCGCTCCGTTTATTGTGGCGGTTGCACAGGGGAGGATGACACAACTGATTATTGTTGCCTTTGCCGCCTTTTTTATTACCGTCTTTATTGCCTTCATTCTGAATGCTGTCAACAATATCAAGACGGATCCTCAGGCCAGAAAGGTCATCTCTGACGCATGGAAGGCCGGAAAGTAGATGTTGTTCAAGCTGGCCTTTAAAAATATTCTGTCCCGCAGGAGTTCCGTGGTAATCATCATCTTCATGAGCTTTGCCGCCACCCTCCTGGTGGTGTCCAATGCCATTTTTGATAGCACTGAAAAGGGTGTGCAGAACAGTTTTACGGCCAGCTTCACCGGAGATTTTGTTGTCCGCCCTCTTTCCGATGTTCCTTTGAGTCTCTTCGGTGACGAGACACCTGTTACCGGAGATCTGACTACCATTGAAAAAGTTGTTCCTTATCAGTCCATTTGTGACGTTATTTCTTCCACTCCAGGAATCCAGGGGTTTGTTTCCCAAGTATCAGGTATCGCCATGATGGAGCATGGAAACAAAAGAAAAACCATGAGCCTTTTCGGTGTCCCCAGCAAGCAGTATCTTTCTCTGATGAGCGGACTCCGTATTGTTGACGGTGGTGGCTATGGTCCCCAGGACAAAGGAATGATGATATCGGACAAGGTGGCTGAGGAGTTGGATGTGGAGGTGGGAAGCGTGGTGCAGTTTACCATTGCTGACGGTACGGCCTTTCGGATTAGTGCGGCCACTGTCACTGGAATCTATACCTACGAGAGTCCCAATACCATCTTCCAGCGGTTTGTGCTGGTTGATCCTGATATTGTTCGGGGTGTCATGGATATTGCCGATTCCTATTCGCTTGATGACGGTGACATTGATGCCGCCAAGCAGAACCTGCTGGCTGATGACCTAGATTTCGATGCCTTGTTTTCTGCGGGCGATGTGGATGTCATCTTTGAGGATGTGGAAACCAGTAATGTTGACTCACAGACACAGGAGCCGGTAGAGGAAATCGAAATGGGGCAGGCCGACAGCACTGCGTGGAATTTTATCATTTGTCGGCTTGATTCTGGTGCCAGGCCGGAGCACGTTATTAGAGCTTTGAACAAGGAATTCACGGCCCGGCAATGGCCAGTAGAGGTGGTGAATTGGCGACATGCGGCAGGAAGTACCGCCCTGTACTTGTACTGGATGCGTCTCATCTTCAACATTGGTATACTCATTGTCATGGGAGCTGGCTTCATTGTGGTGAACAATACCTTGGTGGTGAATGTATTGGACCGCACCAGGGAAATCGGGACCATGCGGGCCTTGGGAGCATCTTCCCTGTTTGTTTCGCTCCAGTGCATGGTTGAAACCGTGACCATGACTCTTGTTTCTGGTGTCATTGGCTGTGTCGTTGGAGTATTGGTGTCTAGTGCCGTCACCGGTATGAAAATAACCTTCACCAACACCTTCCTGATGCAGTTGTTCGGTGAGTCAGCCTTAGTGGTTAGAGTCTCTATTGGTAACGTGACGGGAATCATGTTCCTGATGTTGTGTCTCGGAGTCTTGGGGTGGGTGTATCCTGTCATTACCACCCTCAAGGTGCATCCCATTGAGGCAATCCAAGGTATAAAGTGATGTATATTTTCAAGATGGGGCTTCGTTCCCTGTTGCATAGAAAAAAGCAGTATATAGCCCTGTTTCTCGTAACCACCGTTGGAGTGGGATTTTCCCTGACCTGTCTCTTTCTGGTGGATGGAATGCTGAGAGCCTTGGAGGAGAAGGCCAGGCTCTATTATGGCGGAGATCTAACCTTCATCGGTGGGACGAAACAGCTGTCCTTTGACCATGTGGATAGGTTTGTGGAAAAGCTCCGGCCAATATTTCCTGATGGAACTATTGTCTCGACTCGTTTTGATTTCGATGCTGACTATTCCTCCTTCTATTTCGAGGGAATGGAGGTGCGGCAACGGGTTATCAAGGGAGTGGACTTTAGCCAGGAGATAAAGCTGTTTGCTGGATTTAATTATCTGGAAGGTGGGCCTCAAAAAATGGCTGATTCCAATGGTGTGCTGCTTTCGGAACCCATCGCCAGAAAACTTGGTGTGCAGGTGGGAGACACCATCACCTTCCTGTTGAAAACAGCCAGGTGGCATACTAATACGGTGCAGCTGGAGGTCCAGGGAATTTTTCGTGATTCAAGCCTCTTCGGAATGTACACCTCCTACATGGACTTGAATTTCTTGCGGGAAAGCTACGGAAGTCCCACCCATTGGGCCAACAGAATCTGCATATCTTTGCCTGATGGCTTTGAGCTGTCTACCAGCCAATTGCAGCTGTTCCAGAGTGAGCTGGAGAAAATGTTCACTATGTATCCTTTGGTGGCGGACAAGGAAAAATTCTACGAGCCACTTGTGTCCGGTAAATTTTCAGAGCCCCACTATGCCCTGATTGCGTTGTATGCGAACCTCGAAGACCTGAAGATTCTTGTCGATGCTATGAATATGATTGCCACCTTTGTAATCATCACCTTGATGATAATCATTGTCGTGGGTGTCAGCAGTACCTATCGTGTCATTGTAATGAAGCGAATTAATGAGATTGGTATTTATAAAGCTATCGGTATGCGACGGCGGGCTATTTTTGGTGTTCTGTTGTGGGAGACCTCTATTTTGATTGTAGCCGGCTGCCTATTTGGCGTGATTGTATCCATTATTTTATCAAAGGTCATCAGCTTGGGAGATTTTTCCTTTGTTCCTGCCTTTGATATCTTTTTGGTGAACGGAGTATTGGTTTTACAGCCCTCCTTTTTTCAGACCCTGCTCGTATCTGTGGCCGTATATGTAACAACCACTTTTGCAGTATTGTTTTCCGTACAGAAATCTGTAAAGACAACTCCTGTGGAAGCATTGGGAGTTACGGAGTGAGGTATACAGTGAGAAAGATGAATAAGATTTTAGTGTCTTGGTATTTTGCATTGTTTTTTTGTGTTTTCACGGCCTTGGGACAGGATTCTGGTTCTGTGGAATCTCTATTGAAATTGGCCCAGGACAATACGGCCTTCTTCGACACAGATTTTTCTGGCAGATATACCGTCGTGCAGGAAAAACCTGGCGAGGGCAAGAGTCTTACCGAGGCCATCATGTATCGCAGAGATAAAACGAGTCAGTGGACAATTCTCGTGACTGGTCCAAGTCGGGAAAAGGGAAAGGGGTACCTTCAGACTGATGGCACTATCTGGTTTTATGATCCTTCTGACCGCCGTTTTACCTTTACCAGTGCTCGGGATAAGTTCCAGAATACCAACGCCAACAACTCGGACTTTGCGCCCCAGTTCTATTATCGTGACTACCAGATTGAGTCTGCCCAGGATGTCAAGTTGGGGGCCTTGGATTGTGTTCTTTTTACCCTGAATGCCAAGATCGATAGAGTTGACTATCCGAAACTCAAGCTTTGGGTTACCAAAAAGGATGGCTTGATTCGTAAGAAGGAAGATTATAGCTTGTCTGGTCAATTGCTGAGAACCACTGCAATTCCTTCCTATCAGATTGTGGAAAATAACGAGAGGAAGTATTCTGTTCCTGTTAGTATGCTGATTGTGGATAACCTTCGGGGAAAACGCATTGGAGGAAAGATGCAGTATGAGCGTACCCAGATTTCCATTTCTAATGTATCCTTTTCCAAGGTTGATGATGTTGTGTATACAAAATCATATTTGGAAATGATGGGAGATTTATGAAAAGGTTTTTGTTGCTGCTCTTGAGTGTGTGTGTTGGCGGCGGATTGTTCGGACAAGAGATTCAACCTGATGAGGAACTGGATTTCCTTGGGCAGGATGGCGAAGGCGAATACTCCGACTATGAGGATCTCTTTGCGGATTTATTTAGCGATGCGGAAGATGTGCTGGTGGAGAACCAGGAGCCTGCCAATCCTATTTCCACTACCCAAACACCAAAAACAGAGCCAGCAACAAATCTGTTTTACAAGCCACTGACCTTTTCTGGCCACATGGAGGCGGAGGTAGGGGTGGCTGGTGAATTTACGAGTGAGGAAAGAAACGCTGCAGGCTTCCTTCTCTTTAAGAATGATTTGAGCCTTACAGCCCGGGCTTCAAAGAATCTCGCTATACACGGTACCATCAATGTTAAGTATCCAAATTTTGCCCTTACCGTGGACAAGCTGTATTTTGATTACCTGCTGTTGGACAAGGTGTATATTTCTGGAGGAAAGAAATCTTCCAGCTGGGGCTATGTCCAGCTTCTGAATGAGATTGCCTTCTTTGATTTCAATTTCCACAGCGCATTGCAGAATGAACACAAGTATATTCCCACCAATATCATGTCCGACAGTGGCGAGATGTTGTCTTTTCAGGTGCAGGTTCCTGTGTGGACGGGAACAATCACAGGAGTCTTGTTATATCCAATGGAGAGAACAGCGACGCCTCAGTTCAAGGACTTCACCTATGCTGGTTCCATTGAAATGACTGTGTGGAAGACTGCCGTCAATTTTTTTGGAAGGAAGAATCCTTCTGATGACAGCGACCTTTCCAAGGACGGCAAGTACAAGCCACCGGTTCTGGGACTTGAGTTAAAGCGGACAATCTTGGGCTTTGATGTGTATGGACAGACAGTGGTGGGCATCCAGAGTCTCAAAGAGTTGAAATCACTGGCTGGGTACGAGTCTGTCACTTCTACTGGAGGCTTCTATCGGGCATGGGATGGGATTATACCTAAAATCGGTTTCAATGTGGAATTTCAACATGTATTTACCCCGCATGGAGAACGTGCTCATACCTACCGGACGGCTTTCCTCGGGGGGCTGAGCAGTATGGGGCCGAAGAAGAACATAAAGGTGGGCGTGGAGTGGAATCATCTCTATGTGGTGAATGAGGGTGACTTGTCCCTGGGGTTGACCGTAAGCGATATATTGCCCCATGCCAACTGGAAGGTGGGATTGGACATGGCCTATGGTGAGAACTATCGTCCTATTCCAAAGTTTACCCTCGGTACCTCAATTGTTTTGCTGATGGATTACTAGAAGGGTGCGCTTTTCCAGAGATTTACCGGTAACCACACCTTCTATTGGATGATGCCGTCCTGTATCTTGATGACATGGTTGGCCATCTGCACAATCTTTGCATCATGGGTAGAGAAGATGAAGGTGGTGTTCAGCTCCTTGTTGAGCCGTTGCATCAGTTCAAGAATCTGGTCTCCCGTCTTGGAGTCTAGATTGGCGGTGGGCTCGTCTGCCAAGATTACCGGAGCCTTTGTTACCAATGCTCGAGCAATGGCTGTCCGCTGCCGCTGACCACCGCTCAACTCCGATGGTTTGTGGGTTTTCCATTGGGTGAGGCCGGTGGTTTCCAGCAAATATTCAATCCATTCGTTTTTCTGGGATTTTGACAGGGAGTCGGCGGCAGGAGACTTGCCCAGGTGAAGGGGAAGCTCTATGTTTTCCCACACGTTCAACACTGGAATCAGGTTGAAGGTCTGGAAAATGAAGCCCAGCTGGGTTCGACGCAAATCGGTGAGGGTGGCGTCGAGCTTGGCGGGAATCCGTGTCTTGACATCAAGCTTGACGTTCTCATACACATCAACGCCATTCAGGATGACCTGACCCGATGTGGGCATATCGGTAAGGCCGATGATGTTCAGCAGGGTGGATTTTCCCGAACCTGATGGGCCGGAAATGGCGGCAAAGTCTCCCTCCTGGATGAGAAAAGACGCATCCTTTACCGCATGAACCTGAACCCTGTCCATTTGGTAGGTCTTATTGATATTCTTCAGTTCAACGATGGCCATGAAAACAGTATATAGCATTCCCTGGAAAATGCCAAGATTTCAGTAGGTAGTATTTAGTTCTTAGAAAAACACTGGAGAAATTTTCTTTTGCGGGAAATGGATTGCTTTTTTCAAACGGATTTGTTCATAGCTGACACTGCTCACGGCTTTGGGATTATCACAGGGCTTGGATTTTGCCACGAAAAATCTGGGGTGTGGGGCTTCCCGGTGGAAACGCAGGGGAGCCCTTCTGTGTGCTAGGGCTCGGGGCTGACTTCTCGTTGCAACTGCTGAACGGTCTCCAGCGGGAGGCTGGTATATTTACTGACTGTTGATACCGGAAAACCGTCTTCCAACATACTCCGTGCCGTCTCCAGGGCCTTCTGGTAGGCTCCACGTTCCAGCCCTTGCTCTAGCCCGATGGAGATGCCTTCTTCATAACCATCACGGCGGCATTCCATCATGCGGGATGTGTAGGTGAGATACATGTTCCGCTCCTCCT
>CAMGSV010000085.1 GCA_946061495.1 uncultured Spirochaetales bacterium
ATCGCCCCTTACCTGTACACGTCATCGCCCCTTACCTGTACACGTCATCGCCCCTTACCTGTACACGTCATCGCCCCTGACCAAACCGTGAGCAGCGTTTTTTGCAACGTAGTTTCCAGCAGCTGCGGGCAAATCCGATTAGAAATCATTTGACCTAAAAAAGAAGCGGGGCAGGACCTACGCCCTGCCCCAATACAATTATTCCTGCATCTCGTAGTTATACAGCTTTCGCTTGGTGTAGTGGGTATGCAGCAGGTGGTGGGCCTTTTCGCCACCGGGCTTCTTCAAGTAGCTGTCGTAAAGCTTCACAATCTGGGGATTCTTGTGGCTTACCCGAATCTCGCAATTCTCGTCGTCCTTGTAGAGGCCAGCAGCACGCTTGGCACGGATAACATCATTGGAGCCGTAGGGCTGTCCACCACCACTGACGCATCCACCACGGCAGGCCATCACCTCAATGAAGTGGTAGGGAGGCTCCTTGCCGGCGGCAATGGCCTCACGCACCTCCTGCACCACCTTGTCCACATTGCCCAGCTGGTGAACAACACCCAGCCGCAGCTTCTTGCCCGCCACCTCCACCTCAAAGCTCTTCACATCATCCAAGCCCCGCACAGGTGTCAGGTTCACATCAGCCAGCTCAGTACCAGTGGCAAAGAAGTAGGCGCTGCGGACGGCAGCCTCCATTACGCCACCAGTGGCACCAAAGATGGTTCCGGCACCAGTGTACTGTCCCAGAGGATTGTCGGCATCACTTTCCTCCAGGTCGTGGAAGTCGATTCCAGCCTGACGGATAAGACGGGCAAACTCACGGGTGGTGATGGAAATGTCCACATCGGAGTAGCCGGATGACTTCATGGTTTCGTCGCGCCTGGACTCGTACTTCTTTGCAGTACAAGGCATTACAGACACAGAGCAAACCTTGGCGGGATCCAGTCCCAGCTGCTCGGCCCAGTAGGTCTTGGTGATGGCACCCTGCATCTGCTGGGGACTCTTTGCGGTAGAAAGATTTGGCAGCAGGTCGTGGTAGTTCTTCTCGGCATAGTCAACCCAACCGGGGCAGCAGCTGGTGAACATGGGGAAGGGGCCACCGGTACCGAGGCGCTCCACAAACTCCGTGGCCTCCTCCATGATGGTGAGGTCGGCGCCAAAGTTGGTGTCGAACACGTAGTCAAATCCGATGCGTCGGAGGGCGGTGTAAATCTTCCGGGAAGAAAGCTCGCCGGGCTCCAAACCGAACTCTTCGCCGATGGCAACACGAACAGAGGGTGCAATCTGCACGGCGGTGGTTATCTCTGGGTCGCAGATGCGGTCCCACAGCTTGCGGTTGGAGTGGCTGGAAGATATGGCTCCCGTGGGACAGTGGACGGCACACTGGCCGCAACGAACGCAGGGACTGTTGGCCAGATTCACGCCGCTGACAGGTCCAATCATGGTCTTGTCTCCACGACCGCTGTACTCCAAGGCCCAGACATTCTGCATCAGCTGGCAGGCCTCAACACAGCGTCCGCAGTTGATGCACTTGTTCCGATCCAGCACGATGGCGTCGTTGGAATCGTCAATGGGCTGTTCCTTGAGAATCTTGTCAAAGCGGACTGTCCGCAATCCAAACTCGGCGGCCAAGGTCTGCAGCTCGCACTTGTTGTTGCGGGAGCAGCGTAGACAGTCGTCCGGGTGGTTGGAAAGGATGAGCTCCAGCACCGTGCGGCGTGCCTGCACAATCTGGGGGTCGTGGGTAATGACATTCATTCCCTCGGTGACGGCAGTGCAGCAGGCACGAATCATCTTTGCGGTGCCCGCCATGCGGACAATACAAATACCGCAGGAGGCCCAAGCCGGCAAATCCGGGTTGTGGCACAGGGTTGGAATCTTGATGTCAATCTGGCGTGCGGCCTGAAGGATGGTGGTTCCTTCTTCCACACAAACTTTCTTTCCGTTTATCGTAGCGTTAACCATACAACTCTCCTTCTCACTTCTTGATGATGGCATTGAACTTACATGCCGCCTCACAAGCGCCGCACTTGATGCACTTTGTCTGGTCAATCAGGTGCTGACTCTTCCGTTCTCCACTGATACAGTTGGAGGGACACTGGCGGGCACAGGCGGTACAACCAATACACTTGTCGGTGATGAAGAAGCTGATGAGCTTCTTGCACTTTCCGGCGGCACACTTCTTGTCCTTGATGTGCTCGATGTACTCGGCCTCGAACTTCTTCAAGGTGGACAAGGCCGGGTTGGGAGCTGACTGCCCCAGGGCGCAGAGAGACGAGAACTTCATGGCCTGGCCAATATCCTTCAGCTTCTCCAGGTCCTCCATGGTTCCACGGCCCTGGGAAATCTTGTCCAGAATGGTGTACATCTGGCGGGTACCGATCCGACAGGGAGAACACTTGCCGCAGGACTCGTCCACGCAGAATTCCATGTAGAACTTGGCCACATCGATAACGCAGTCGTCCTCGTCCATAACAATCATTCCACCGGAGCCCATCATGGAGCCCAGACGGGTCAGGGCGCCAAAGTCAATGGGTGTGTCCAGATCCTCCTCGGTGATGATGCCTCCAGAGGGACCGCCAGTCTGCACACCCTTGAACTTCTTGCCGCCCTTGATGCCGCCACCAATCTCGAAGATGATTTCCCGCAGAGTGGTTCCCATGGGAACCTCAACCAAGCCGGAGTTGTTCACCTTGCCGGTGAGGGCAAACACCTTTGTTCCCTTGGAGTCGGCGGTACCGATGCTGGAGAACCACTGGGCGCCCTTGGTGAGGATCACTGGGATGTTGGCACAGGTCTCCACGTTGTTGATGATGGTGGGGCAGCCCCACAGTCCGCTGATGGCTGGGAAGGGCGGCTTTGGCGTGGGCATTCCCCGGAGTCCTTCGATGGAGCGCAGGAGGGCAGTCTCCTCACCGCAGACAAAGGCACCGGCACCAAGGCGAATCTCGATGTCAAAGTCAAAGCCGGAGCCAAGAATATCCGTGCCCAAAAGCCCCAGCTCCTGGGCCTGCTTCATGGCAATCTGGAGGCGCTCGATGGCCAGCGGATATTCGGCACGGATGTATACGAATCCCTGGTGGGCACCGATGGCCTTGCCGCAGATAATCATGGCCTCGATGATGGAATGGGGGTCGCCCTCAATGGTGGAACGATCCATGTAGGCACCGGGGTCGCCCTCGTCGGCGTTGCAGACAACGTACTTGGTGTCTCCGGGAGCCTTCATGCCGGTCTCCCACTTGACACCGGTGGGGAATCCCGCTCCACCACGGCCCCGCAGGCCTGACTTCTTGATTTCCTCCACAATCTCCTCAGGCTTCATCTCAAAGAGCGCCTTTTCCAGAGCCAGGTAGCCGTCACGGCCAATGTACTCGTTGATGTCCTCGGGATTGATGAAGCCGCAGTTCCGCAAGGCCACACGCAGCTGCTTCTGGTAGAACTGAATCTCCTGAACCTCTTCCCGGCTCTTCTTTTCCTTGTTATACAGCAGGCGGGTAACCTCACGTCCCATGATAACCTGCTCGGAGATAATCTCTGCGGCATCCTCAGGCTTTACCTCCACGTAGAAGGAGTCCTCAGGCAGCACCTTTACGACTGGCCCCTTCTCACAGAAGCCGAAGCAGCCAGTCTTTACAATCTGTACGCTGTCGCCGACACCCTGCTTTGCAGCCTCCTCCAGAAGCCGCTGGTAGATGGCATTGGAGCTGCTGGATTCACAGGCACTTCCGCCACAAACAAGAATAAAATGTGTGTACGCCATGGTGTTCCTCCTCTCCAGCCTTACTTCGATGATGCCAGACGCTCTACAATGAGATTGTCCATCAATTTCTTGTCAACGAGATGGGTCCGCACAATGTCCTTGGCCAGTGCAGGCGTCACCTTTCCATACAAAACGGTTTCCATACCGGGAACAACCACCTCCACGGTGGGCTCCTGGTCACAATGTCCCATGCAGCCTGACTGCCGGACAATCACCTGGGAATCAAGGTTCTTGACCTCCACCTCCTCCAAAAAGGCCCGGAGGGTTTCCTTTCCACCAGCGGAGATGCCGCAGGTTCCCATTCCAACTATAATCTGAATCCCCTTTCCCTCGGGATCCCTTCTTTCAAGGGATTTCTTCATCTGTGCACGCAATGCACGCAAATCTTCCAATGTCAATTTTGCCATTCAATCAACTCCTGACTTTTTGCAGCCGAAAACCCCTTCCCGACCGCTGGTCTCCAGGCATCCCCGGAACCCCATCCATTTTCACACCGAATATATGTCCGCCAATCTATAGGTTCTTGTACTTGTCGATGATGCCAGCCATCTGGGATTTTCCCAGCTTTCCATACACATCACCGTTGACAGAAAGAACAGGCGCCAAACCACAGCATCCAATGCAACGAACCGGCTCCACCGAGAACAAGCCGTCTATGGTGGAAACATCCTCTGGAGAAAGCCCCAGCAGGGAACGCGCCTCCTCAATCAAATCCTGTCCACCCTTTAGGTAGCAGGCGGTACCGAGACAGACACTAATCTTGTACTTTCCTGGCTTTTGTGTCTTGAAGAAGTGATAGAACGTCATGACACCGTAGACCCGAGCCAACGTGGTGTTGGTACGCTCTGCCACCATGCTTGCGGCTTCCTTGGAAATATAGCCGAATTCCTCCTGGACCTTGTGCAGGACCATAATCAGATTTCCCGGCTTGTCCTTCCATTCGTCGATGAACTCGTTGAGTTCCTTGGAGAATTGAACGGTTGCATTCTCAGCCATAGTAACCCCCATCTCTTACTGTAATTTCCATCATTATAGATAATCTTTTATCAGTATACTATGGTTCTGCATGTCGCGCAATAGATATTTTTTTAAAGATAATAAACTACCGATACAAAAAAAGATATGGTTGTCCATACGACAAGTTGGCTGGACAACCATATCCTTCCAGAGTATCTCCTGGCTTAGTACTGGACGGTGAATTCAATCTTTCCCAAATACGAAAGCAATTCTGGCAACGGCAGGGAAAATTCCACGTGCCGCCCCTGGGTGCGCACCCTTCCTGCAGAAACCGACACGGTGGCGGACTGGACGTCTGCCGGGGCAGTCACCAGAATGCGCACAGTAGCATGACGCAGCTCCTTGGCCACGCTGTCCCCATAAATCACCCCAATCAGGTCGGCATACTCCACCGCCGTCATGGTCTCCCCCGTGAGGATGGGGGCGGAAAGCAGGTCCATGTACTCCGCTGTCTCCGCCGGCACAATTCCCATCACCTGGCGCAGCACAGCAGGAGAGATGGTCAGCACCAGCTTCCGCTGGCCAACCTGGGAGGAATGGCAGTATCCGATGGCACCAGCCACCTGGGGAACCATATCCTGACATACAGAACCTGCTCCCAGGCTGGGGACGGTTCCCGCCTTGTCCGTGACGGCGGACTCAATCCTGGCAGACACAACCAGGGAGCTGTTGTCTGGAGTATCCACACCCACAGAACTCAAGCCAGCGGAACGCAGGGCCTGGAGGATTTGCTCCTCATTGAATAGTGGCAGAGACTGGTGGGCACCAGTAAAAGATCGCACGGTCTCCTCGATGAGGGGGGACACGGAGCTTTCCACGGAATAGACAATATCCCCGCTGTCAGCCACTGCTACCTTCAGCACCGGAGAACAGGAGGTGAAAAAAAACACCCCGGTTACCACCAGAACAAAGAGACCCAGTCGAAAAGCAATAGTTTTCATAGTACCCATATACTCAAAGAACTTTTGAGAGGGGCAATGTTACACGAATTCCCGTGGAAAACACAACTCCCGATGACAGGGCATCCTTCAACAAGAAAGGCGTGCCGTCGCCATAGGCAAAGGCCTTGTACCGAATATCCTGAACAACATGGAGATTCACCTTACCGACTTCAATTGCTGGCAATATGAATTTCACACCAAACACGCCAGGCCACACCTGTCCCATTGCCGCTGTGCCAGAACCACTCAAGGTCACAGTCTTGGGATTCCCAGCTGTCAACACAACACCACCATATACCTGCATGATGTCAAAGGGCTGAATAGTCACAAGGAATGGAAACTGATAGGCACCCATAACATCGTCATAAAAGAAAGAAACACCCACGCCAGGATTTATCAGCAGGCCATCGAACCTCAAGCCCACATCAACACTAAACCCTCTGGAAATAAAATCGAAGCCATCTGGTGCATAAAAGCTCCAGTCGTATGCCGCAGTAAAATCCACATTGAAACGCCTGAAAATTGAACGGAATACACCCGAACCACCACCTGAGGATTGCCGCTGACTGCTGACACGACCACCCGAAGTGGAAGCTTCAGCTGATGCAATGGAAGGCTTTGATGCCGTTACAGGAAAATCTGAGGAGGCTCCCGCAGGCGAATCATCAGTTGAAGTGGAAGCGGACGCAATGGCAGAGGTTGCCACAGAAAGCACTCGTCCTGCGCCGATATAATTTCGTCGCCAATAGTTTTCACTTAATTTTGAGATGATGACCCCAGTCTTGGAACCAGCACTTGCGGCATGAATGAACTCATTATTTCCAAGATAAATCCCAACGTGTCCCACCACATTGTTTTCATACACAGAAAAAAACACTAGGTCTCCTGGTTGCCGTTGGGCATCGCTAATCTTCATAACAGAAGAATAGATGCTACCCGACTGCCGCGGCAACGCTTTCCCCACCGCCTCTTGAAAGACAGTACAGATAAAGCCGGAGCAATCCATGCCGCTTCTACTCTGGCCACCGTAACGGTACGGCACACCAAGATAGGTCTTGCTTGTCACAATGACCTTATCACGAGAAGCAGCCCCATCCTGTCCCAAGAGCGGAAGCACAAAACAGACAAAAACGAAAAAAAATCCCCAAATCCTTTTCATAGATATAGTATACAGCATATTTTAGAAAAAAAGAACAAAAATCATACAATAAAATAACTGGAGAAAAAACTACATGAAATTTGACAGGGGAAAGGTCACCCGGATGCCCGTAGAAAATACAAGTCCTGATGACAGAGAACTGAGCGGTGACAAGGCCGCACCGTCCATATCGTTGAATACCGTATAGCGCAAGTCTTGCACCAAGGAAAGCTCCACCTTGCCAGCCTTGAGGGTGGGAGTCTGGAGACACAATCCAATCACTCCAGGAAAAATCGAGCCCTTCACCCGATTGCCATCCGTGCCAGGCTCCACCGGCTTGCCCATGGCAAAGACGGGTCCTGCATACACCCGGATTCCCTTGGCCACCGTCAACGAAAATACAAGGGGCAACTTCACCACCTTCATGGCTGGGTCATAGGACAGGGAGAATCCGAATCCCGGCTCCAGATTGCCTCCGGTGTAGCGGGCATGGGCATCAAGTGTGACACCACGGAAAATCAGATGAAAACGATTGGCACTGAAAAAGGTCCAGTCGCCGGTGAGGGTTCCATCTATGGCCACACGGCGGAAGAAGCCATTGGCCCCTTCTCCGCCTCCGCCCTTGCCTCCTGCGTTGGAGCCAGCAGCGGCATTGTCACCACTCCCGCTGGAGGCAAAAAGCCCGCCTCCTTGCGAAGCTCCAGCGGAACCGCCCTCCATGACCACCCGCTGCTCGCTGGTGTCACCAGTTGCGGGCAAGAATCGGCCGGCTCCCGCATAAGTTCTGCTCCAATAGGATTCCTTCAATGAAGAGATGATGACGCCGGTATTAGGTCCATCGCTGGCAGCATGAATAAACTGATTGTTCCCCAGATACAAGCCCACGTGGGAGATGCGGGAGCCAACGGTCTTGAAGAAGACCAGGTCGCCCGCCTCCTTCTCCGAGTCATTGATAATTCGAACGGCAGAATAAATACCAGCAGCAGAACGGGGAAGCTTTATCCCGATGGCGTCATTTGCCACCGTGAAGATGAGGCCGGAGCAGTCCATGCCACTCTTGCTGGCTCCGCCGTATACGTAGGGTACCCCCACAAACTGCTTGCTGTAGTCAATCATCTTTTGTCTGGCTTCTCGAGACTCACCAACCGTCATGGACTGAACCGCCTGACAGAACATGGGTACACAGACGGCCCAGCACAGAATCAGGCAGCAGATAATCTTGGGCAGATTTTTATGCATAGCTGCAATTATAACTCATAAACTAAAAAAAACAAAATAAAAAGTCTGATTTCGCAACATTTTTCCCTTAAATGTGTCATACTTAAATGTAGAAATAAATTTCAATTAAGGATGCAGCATGACAAAGAACCAACTCCCCTGGGCCTTTCTTGACGACTGGAGAGGCAAGACCTTTACCGGACAGTGGCCAACCCTGCCGGAAATGTTCAAAATCACCGCAGAGCGGTATCCTGACCGCCCCTGTTTCACCGACTTTGTACCGGAGCGTGTCACCCGCACCTACGCCGAGGTATTGCAGAACATCGAACGGCTTGCCAACTGGCTGTCTGTCGCTGGAATCTCCAAGGGAACCCACGTGGCAGTCAGCGGGAAGAACTCCTCCGAGTGGGCCACCGTCTACCTGGCCACCCTCTTTGCCGGGGGAATCATCATCCCCATCGACTACGGACTTCGTGAGCCGGAGATCGAGAACCTGCTGAACACGGCAAAGCCCAAGTTCTTCTTTGTGGACGAGGAGAAGTACGACTATTTCTGCACGCATCCCTGCGGCTCCCTAGTGTTCTCCCTGTCGCCGAAATATGTGAACAGCTACGCCTACGGCCTTGAGACCAGCGCCAAGGCCACCATCACCCCCGCCACGGAGATGGATACGGCGGCCATCCTGTTCACCTCGGGAACCACTGGCATCCCCAAGGGAGTGATGCTGTCCCACCGCAACCTTGTCTCCGACTGCTACCTGGCCCAGACAAACCTGGAGATTCTCCCCACTGACGTGTTCTATGCACTGCTGCCCATCCACCACTCCTACACCATGCAGGCCGCCTTCATAGAGCCCCTGTCCGTGGGTGCCGAGGTAGTCTTTGGCAAGACCATGGCCGTCACCCGGATGCTGAAGGAATTGAAGGAGGGAAAAATCACCATCCTGCTGGGAGTGCCGCTGCTGTTCAACAAGCTTTTGGCGGGCATCCTGAAGGGCATCAAAGATAAGGGACCCGTGGTGAACGGCATCATGCACTTCCTGATGGGGATTTCCTACCTGGTGAAAAAGCTCTTCAAGGTGAACCCCGGAAAGACGCTGTTCAAGGAAGTGCTGGAGAAGGCCAGCATCTCCACCCTGCGCATCGCCATCTGTGGCGGCGGCCCCCTGGCAGCCAGCGTGTTCAAGGTGTACAACCAGCTGGGAATCGACTTTATCCAGGGATACGGCCTGACGGAGACCTCCCCCATCATCGCCTTGAACCCGGTGGACCGGTTCAAGATTGAGAGCGTGGGCCAGTTCTTTGCCCCCCACATGGAGATGAAGATTCTGGAGCCCGACGCCCAGGGAATCGGAGAGGTGGCCGTGAAGGGCCCCATGGTGATGCAGGGCTACTACAAGATGCCCGACGAGACGGCAGCAGTCTTTACCGAGGACGGATTCTTCAAGACGGGAGACCTGGGACGGCTGGACAGCGAGGGCTACCTGTATCTTGCAGGCCGGGCAAAGAACATGATTGTCACCGAGGGCGGCAAGAACGTGTACCCGGAGGAGATCGAGAACCAGTTCCAGCTTGTCACCGACATTGAGCAGATCACCGTCCAAGGCTACCTCATGGACGAGGCCACCAAGTCAGAGGGGATCGAGGCATTGATTTATCCCTCCGACGAGCTGTTCAACCGGCTCAAGCTGCTGCGTGGCGACCTGGAGAGCGCCGATCTGGTGAAGGAGACCCTGGAGGGACTGGTGGCCGAGGTGAACCGGCGACTCCAGCCCTACTCCCGCATTTCCCGCACCACCATCCTGGAGGAGCCTCTGGAAATGACCACCACCAAGAAGGTGAAGCGAACCTACAACAAGAAGTAGGAAGGTTGAAAAAAGGGTAGGCCGTGGAAGCTGATGTGAAGTGCACCCCTAAAGTTGGACAAATAAAGTTCAATTTTAGGAGGTGCATT
>CAMGSV010000086.1 GCA_946061495.1 uncultured Spirochaetales bacterium
CCCACGCGCCGCTGCCGCGCAGTCCGACGCCCCGGGCAAAGAAAAGATAGCTGCCCGCCAGCGCCGCCAGCAGCACCGCCTGGGCCAGTACCCGGGCCAGATGCCAGTTGCCCGGGAAAATCATCAGCCCCACCTTGAACAGCAGCTGTTCACAGAACACCCGCAGCTCGGTGGAATAATACCAGTTGGTGGAAAGGATTCCGCCCTCCCGGTTGAGCTGGCTGGCCAGGACCATCTCGGAGGCCATGTCGCTGTCCAGACAGGTCCTGCCCCAGAGGGCCGTAAAGGCCACCGCCCCCGCCCATGCCGCCACCAGCCAGATCCAGGGCAGCGCCTCCCACAGCCGTGGCGTTTTCCGATCTTTCATGAATCTGCCTTTCAGCTCCATGGCTGGACTTTCCGATAGATGCAGGTTAATGGCAGGGGTCATTGTGCCGTCAGCAGTCTGAGACAAGGTGGCAGCCTGAAAATCTGCCATGCCCTCGGAAAAATCTACATCATCCAGGGGAGCGGTGCGATTCCACAGACCACCACCTGAGCTGAAATGATAAGACGTACCCCCCTGAAAGCCAATCTTAATGGGTTCCAGTCCCGCAGCGGAAATAGCTACCGGTGTGTTGGAGTACACCAGGACACCCCGCAGCTGCTCCAGTTTTTGGGCGGGAACCACCATGGAAAGGGTGAAGCTTTCCTGGGCAGGAATCACTCCATCTACCACGGTTGTGACACAACGGGCCAAGGGACGGTCTGCCAGCTGCTTTTTCAGCTTTCCAGAGGAATCAAAGTCATCCTGATACAAAAAACCAAAGGCCACCTGTCCTTGGACAGCTTGTCCTTGGGCAGCTTGTCCTGGGACAGCCTGTCCTGGGACAGCCTGTCCTGAGTTCTTTTTGGTGGTTGCGTTTTGGGTAGCGTCCCCCGCAATGTGTATCCAGCAGGAAAGACCGCCCCACTGACTCTTACGCTGGCCAAACAGGGGAAGCTGCTGCTGGTCAATGGCAAGGTAGGCATAGGCCGACTTCTCAGGCTTAGCAATGAGCCCCTTCTTTCCATTGGCATTCAAGGCCACCATGGGAAGGGCATTGGTGCCATCCTGAAAGAGGACCACACGCTCGCTGGAACAGGAGGCAAAAACCCCGACAAACAAAAGAACGAATAAACAAATTGGATTTTTCTTCATCATACGTCATTATACTACCTTTTTTTCCATAAAAACGCTATAGTTTGCCTATGCCTGAAGATACATTTTCTGCCATCCTGCTGCAGCCTCACGACACGCCCCTGAGCCAATTGCGAGCCCAGCATCGAAGGATACTGGGAAAACTGGCCGAATCCTGCCACGCCATGCTTCCGGAGCATCAGGTCTATCCCCTAGCACCCAGCCACTGTTTGGTGCAGTCGCCACTGGAAATCCAGCAGCTGAAAAAGAGCCTCAGAGGCTGCACCATCATGCCACCAGTTTTTTCCCATGGATTCCTCCTGCGACCAGTCCAGCTGGTGGGTGCGGAGTTTGAGCCACTATCCGTGCACTCACTCCTCCCCGCTTTTCACCAAGGAGTGAAATGTCAGGAACATTGTGCCACAGGAGCATTGCCCGGCGGCTTTGTCTTTGGCTGCATCAAGAATCGGCAGGAAGGAAGGATACGTGCAGAAGACAACAGAGCAGCAATTCATCATATACATGAAATAATCAACAGCTTTGCCATACAACCGCTAAAACTCAGGGTGTTTCGGCTTCATTCGGCAGAATACCGCTGGTGTGACTGGCCGAGCCACCACCAGCCCAGTCAGGAGGAGGCCCCGGAGCACGTGGGGACACGTGCCTTGACCTGGACCTTGGGCTCCCCCCAGTGGGTAAAAATCAAATGATTGCAGAGAACGGAACCTGCAGCATCACTCGCTTTTCGTGAATTCTGCGTCGGTGGCCGCTTCCGTTTCAGGAGAATCCTTCTCCCCCTCTGTTCCAGTCCCCTCCGTGGCGGCAAAATTGTTGGAGTCAGCTTTGTCACCTCCAGACTTGAGGCTGTCCTCCCGCTGGGCAATCTCCTTATCCAGCCGCTGGATTTCCGCAATGATTCCGGCAATGCGGCTGTCCTGAGCCGAAAGACTGCCGGAAGGATTGTCCTCAAAGAACTGGCACACCGCCTGTCCAAGGGCACGGTACTCCTTGTTCTGGCGAGACACCAGCTGGTGGGTCTCAATCTTGGTGACGCCCTTGTCACTGAGATCCTGCACGACATCACCAGCCTTGGTGAGAGCCTCCTTGGAAACCTCCACTCCCTTGTCCAGGTATTCCTTCATCTTGTCAATAAAAGCCATATACGCTCCTTCAAACAGTAATCTCCACCCGAAGGTGTCCGCCAAAAGTCGTCTCTATATAATAAAACAAATTCATTGTACCAAAGGCAAGTCCATTTGTCACGGAAGAATTCCACAGCACGTCAAAATTCCAGTGAGATTCCCAGGTGGAAGATGGACAGAGGATTGTCCCCCACATATCTCCCGCTCTCTATGGTCTGCCAGGCTGCACCCAAAGAAAAGAATCCTAAGTCAACCTCACCTCCCACCGCAGGATACCCACTGGAAAGGCCACCCCAAAACCGAATGAAGTCCGCCACTGCAAGCTCCAGTCCAAAGGCCAGGGACTTGAAGAAGGTCTGGGAGCCAGACAGCAGCCGGTTCAAGGACTTGGTCTCCGCCGACACCACCACGTCCAGGGGCAGTCGCCCTATCTGCATTGGCAGAAACAGTCCCACTCCAAGGTTGAAGGACAGCTCCCTGGGCAGCGGTTCTATGGATTGTCCCGGCACAAAGTAATCTCCGAAAAGGTTTTTCAATGTGGCGGCCAATCGCAGCTGGCTGCCGTCATACAGCAGGTCGTGCCCCACCATCAGCATGCCAAGGTCGGCGGGAATGCTCAGGTAGGGGGTGGTAAGTATGGTATCCAGTAAATCATCCACATCAGTCCTGCCCGCCACAATGGCATCCACGTCACTGCCGTCAAGCATCTTGTAGAGGGCCACGCTGGGTCTCAGTCCAGCCCCCACAGAAACATCCACCAGCCTGCCTTCCACCACCCGCAGACTATAGGCCAACGGGATGGACAGATTTCCCATGACATACCCCTCCGCCCCCAACGGAAAGGGTTTCCCCTGCAGGAATGCAGAGGTGGTGAACAAAAGCCCCACCCCCCAGGAACGCCCCAGGTATCCCATGGACACGTAGGGGGTTGCCCCGATTCCACTGGAGGTAATCAGGCCCTTGGCGTTCAGGAGTATCTGCCCCAGCTGGTTTTCCACATCCCACACATCCTTCAATATGGGAAAAAGATACTGGGGCTTGAAGTAGAGCTGCACCGGAATACTCAGGATGAATTTGTCCCGATGGCGAGGAAGTGGCACCGTAAAGGCAGCAGAATTGTGCAGCAGCATATCAAGTCCCTCTGGCACGGCAGTGATGGCACCACCCATGCCTGTGTACCGCAGGGAGGATGGCTCTGCAAAGCTCAAGATGGCCTCATTCCCCCACAATGAGCTGGAGGCAACAAACAGCATCAGAATCACCACAGGAAATCTCATCTTACTCTCCCCATGAGCGGATGGTTCGAGCGGTGGTCTGGGACAGCAGGCTGTATCCCGCATTAGCAGCCATGGCCTCAAAGATGTCTGCCACCAGCTCCAGCTCCAGCTTGTAGGTTTCTATGAGGTTCTCCAGCGGAACTGCCAGTTCCTGGGCTATCTTTTTCAACAGTGCTACCAGCAATTCCTTGTCCATCGTGCCGCCAGCCACCAGCTGACCGTAGGCATCACTGAGCTTTTCCGCCACCTCCCTGTAGTCCAAATACAGTTGCCTGGCTGCTTTTTGGGTGCCTTGTATCAGTCCCCCGAGAATGCCTGCCAGCACATAGGTCTGAAGGTCGCCACCGGAATAGACCCCGTAGCGGGCACTGGCCACGGCATCCTGATAGTAAATGCTGATACGGTAAAGGTCGTAGAAAGCGGTGGCCAGCTCCACCAAGGCACCTTCCACACCACGCGGCAAGAAGGCTCGTATTGCATCGGTGTACACTACATACAGCTCATCCATGGTGATGCCGGAAAGGGACAGGGCGGAGAGAGCCGGGTCAGTCAGGTTATAAATCATGTCGTACACAATGGAATTGGTATGGATGAGCAGCTCCACGGCTGCATTTGCGGAGCGCGGCAGGGCGAGAGAAAGCTCCCCCTCCTCCAAGCCAGCCTTCTCCCGTTGAATCATGGCGTTCAAGGTGGAAAGAATCCGCTCCCGCTGGGAAAGGGTTAAAGCACGGTAAAATGCCTCTGAGTTTTCGTTCAACTCCAGGGTATTCAGCAGCTTCTCGCCGGTATACCGAGAGATTTTTTCGGTGTCGGGAACATCGAGGCCAGTGAAGATGCTCCTGTTGGAGCAGCCTGACAGGCAAAGCAGCGTCAGCAGCGGAACAATGGCCACGAAGGAAAGAAGAAGCCACCCCTTCGGCAGGTGAAACGAAAGGGCGGAACGGAATCTAGCGGTGACCCTCCAGCAGTTCATTGTGTACAGCCTCCCCGGAGGCCTCGCACTCATCACCGGCACGAATCCGGTCCAGCAGCGGATCTCCGATTCTCACCTTGATGGAGGCTCCCTGGGGATAGATTCCCGGCAGCTCCACATGGATGAAGTTTTCTGTGACGGCGTGGGTCAGCTGCTTCTGGGAGCCGTCACCATCATGACTGGTTCTCCTGTCCTGACGGTTGCGCTCGGTGATGGCAGAAACAATCTGTCCCTTCCACAATGAAATATAGGTGCATTTCGATTCGATTGCAAATGAGGTGAGCCACTGAACTCGCTTCCCTGCCACAGACTGGGGAACCTGCCCCTTCATGGTGGCGGCTGGTGTTCCCGGCCGTGGGGAGAAGGGAAAGGCATGGATCCAGGCAAAATTGCAGGTCTGGCACAGCTCCTTGGTGAGCCCAAAATCCTCCTCCGTCTCACCGGGAAAGCCCGCAATGATGTCGCAGGCGATGAAGGGCCTGTCCTTGGCTTGACGCAACAGCTCCACCGCCCGGTACACCTGCTGGGAACGGTAGGGCCGCCGCATCAGCTGCAGGATCTTGTCGCTGCCGGACTGGACGGACAGGTGGAAATAAGGCTGGATGCGGTGGTGGGCGATGACGGCACACAGCTGTTGGTCCACACTTTCTGGATAAAGGCTGGAAATCCTGATGCGGATGCTGCTGGTCTTGTCGAGAATCTGGGCCAGCAAGCCTGCCAGATTCAAGTGGGAATCCCCCCAGCCACCACGGTACTGGGACAGGTTCACGCCTGTCAGCACCACCTCCTGCTGGCCCGCAGCCTCCAGTTGGCGCACCCGCTCCACCACGGCGTCAACCTCCAGGGAGACGGCCCGCCCCCGTGCCATATGAATCCTGCAGTAGGTGCACTGGCAGTTGCAGCCGTCCTGAATCTTGATGGAGGAGCGGGAATGGGCAAAGAAGGTGTCGGTGGAAAGGCGGAACACGGGACTTGGGGTGAAGGTGCCGCCATCCAATGACCGTACCGCCAAACTTCCCAGCTCCTTTTTTGCCGAAAGCCTGCCCACATTAGTTCCTGTACCAACACGTCCAGCGGCAGTGTGGTTGTGTCCGCCAGCAGAATGGTCGTGGTCTGTACCGTCAGCCCGGCTTTTGATGTTGTCCGGGGCGGGCTTTTGGGCGGAAAGCCGTTCCACCAGCTCCGTCATAAAACTGCTGAGCGCAAGACCGTCATCTGTCTCCCGCCAGCCCCGCTCCGCCACATAACGGGCCAGCTCCTGGGGAATGTCCGCCAGCAGGTCCTTGCGGGAACCAGGCAGGACGCAGACACGAGAATCCAAGGCACGAATGGCCTCCACCTCCAGCTCAGCATAGCAGCCGGTCACCAGCACACAGGAGGCCGGCAATTTCCGCAGCAACAGACGAATGAGACGGCGGGCCTTCTGCTCCGCCTTTCCGGTGACAGTACAGGTGTTCACCACGGAAATCACCGTGTTTTCAGGGGCTGGAGCGGTCGCAGTGAGGGACTCCATGTCCACCGTAAAGCCAGAGTCGGCAAAAAAACGGGCGGCTGACTCAGACTCAATCTGATTCAGCCGGCATCCAAGGGTTTCAAAATGAACGGTACATTGTGGCAAGGGGCCGCACCTCACGGTTGATGAAAACTGAATTGCTGTTCCATTACAGGCGGGCCTGGGCCCTGTCACGGCCACGGGCAGCATCAGTCTGACCAGCATTCAATGACAGGGACTTCTCGTAGGCAGCCACAGCAGAGCGATAGCTCCCAGCCATCTCACGGGCATAGCCCAGCCGCATCCACCAGTAGTCCAGCAGCGGCTCCAACCGCACCGCCATGGTGAGGGAAATGTCGGCATGCTGGTACCTTCCCTGACGGATATAAATCTCACCCATGAAATAATAGGCGGAA
Organism: uncultured Spirochaetales bacterium; assembly: GCA_946061495.1. Taxonomy (GTDB): domain Bacteria; phylum Spirochaetota; class Spirochaetia; order Treponematales; family Treponemataceae; genus Treponema_F. The sequence goes on from CAMGSV010000086.1 coordinate 6,460, forward strand.
CCAACACGACCGCCCGAATTGGGGACGTAAGAAATATACTGTTCGAAAAGCTCAAGAGCCTCGCGGTTCTTGCCCAGATAGAACTTAGCCTCCCCCAGAATCTCTATCAGCCGGTGGTCGTAGGCATTCACCCGCAGGCCCGCATTGGCCCACTGCTCCGCCTCGGCATACTGGCGGTTCTTCACCAGGCTCCAACACATCACCACGTAGGAGTCCAGGTTGTTGGGGTTGGCCACCAGCTCCTGCTGGCACACCGCAATGGCCTGGGCATACTGGCCGTTGTAATACAATTGGAGGGCATCCTGCTTCTGCTGGCCAAAGGAAAGTCCTGCAAGGAGCAGGGCGGCAAGAACTGCCAGAATAAATTTATGGGTGGAAAATGCAACATTCGCTTTCATATTTCTTCCTTATCTTGTCATAGTGCATTTGCCGCTGAAGCTGCAACCAGGCTCCAGAGCCACCTCGGCAGAGGAAATGTCGCCCGTGACAGAACCTGAGGAGGCCACAAAAACAATGCGCTTTGCATCGATGTTTCCCTGGACCTTGCCGCGAACCAGCACCCGGTCGGCCACAATGTCCGCCACCACCACAGCGCTGGTATCCACCACCAAGTCACTGGTGGCATCGATAGTGCCCTTCATCGTGCCTTTAATCATGAAGGGCTCGGAAAATTTGATCTGTCCGGTAAAGGAGATGTCGGAAGCCAAGACCGTGTCGAAGTCCTCCTCCTCCAAGTCAAGAATTGAAATGTCTTTTGTCTCGAACATAGGTTCAACTCTAATGGGAAAGGGCCTTTCCGTCAAGACTGGAATCAAAAAATAATGCTTGCCTAAATCGAAAGATAAGTCTATGCTATAAGACACCATTCTATATATTATTGAGAGGATTGCATATGAACTTTGTTGAGGAAATGAAGAAGAAGGCCGGTGAGTACCAGAACAGCCTTGTACTTCCAGAGGGTGCCGAGGAGCGCACCGTCATTGCCGCCGCCGCCATCGTGGCAGAGAAGCTGGCCAAGGAGGTCATCCTGCTAGGCAAGGAGGAGGACATCAGGAAGACTGCCGAAAGCAAGGGCGTGAAGCTCGACGGAATCACCCTGATGGATCCTGCAACCTCCCCCTGGAACCAGGAATTCGCCAAGGAGTACTACGAGCTGCGGAAGAGCAAGGGAATGACGCCAGAGCAGGCAGCAGAAGATATCAAGCACTTCCTGCGGTTCGGTGCCATGATGGTACGCCTGGGCAAGGCCGATGCCATGATTGCCGGCGCCCTTTCCTCCACCGCCGATGTGCTGCGGGCTGGACTTACCATCATCGGAACTGCCCCCGGCATGACCACCGCCTCCTCCTGCTTCGTGATGGACACCCACAATCCCAAGTGGGGCGCCAACGGCCTGATGATTTTCTCCGACTGCGCCGTCATCCCCCTGCCCTCCGCCGCCCAGCTGGCAGACATTGCCGTTTCCGCAGCAGATTCCTGCCGCCAGATGATTGGTGCCGAGCCAGTGGTTGCCATGATGTCCTTCTCCACCAAGGGCTCCGGCGGCAAGAACGAGAACGTGCTGCGGGTGCAGGAAGCTGTCAAGCTGGCCAAGGAAAAGGCCCCCAACCTGCTGCTGGACGGTGAGCTCCAGGCCGACGCCGCCCTGATTCCCGACGTCACCGAGAAGAAGGCTCCCGGCAGTCCCATCACCGGCAAGGTGAACACCCTGATCTTCCCCGACCTGGGAGCGGGAAACATCGGCTACAAGCTGGTGCAGCGCCTGGCCGGTGCCGATGCCTATGGCCCCTTCCTGCAGGGATTTGCCAAGCCCATCAGCGACTTGTCCAGAGGATGCTCTGCTGACGACATCGTTGCCACCGCAGCCGTTACTCTGGTGCAGGCCGGCAAGAAATAAATTTTCCAGCAGCCAACAAGAAATGCAGCTGCCGATAAAAATGTAAAACAACAGCTGCCACCATGGTTCTCCTCGGTGGCAGTTTTTTTTTGATGGCGAAAGTTTGAACAACAAATCAGGGAGAATTTCCCTCAAATTTCCCCTGATTTCCTCATGGAGCCCTCACTCCAGCTCCGCCATAATCGCAAGCCCCGCCGAACAGCCGATTCTACTGGCACCAGCGGCCACCATGGCCAGAACATCCTTGGCGGTACGAATTCCTCCGGCGGCCTTCACTCCTATGTCGGGGCCCACTGTCTTCCGCATCAGTGATACTGCCTCCACCGTGGCACCACTATCACCAAAGCCCGTGGAGGTTTTCACAAAGTGGGCGCCGGCCCGCACCGCAGCCTGGCAGCAGGACACAATCTCTGCGTCAGTGAGGTAGCATACCTCCAGAATAACCTTTACCCGGGCATCCTTGCTGGCCTGCACCACGGCGGCAATGTCTGCCTCCACATCATCAAAGCGGCCCTCCTTGGCAGCCCCCACGTCTATCACCATGTCCACCTCGGTAGCACCCTGGGCAACCGTCCAGGCAGCCTCCGCCACCTTAATCGGGGAGCTGGTGGCCCCCAGGGGAAATCCCACCACTGTGCAAACCGCCACCTCAGAACCAGCCAAAAGCCGGGCCGCCAGCGGCACATGGACCGGGTTCACACAAACTGAGGCAAAGCCATAGCTCTTGGCCTCGGCACACAGCGTTTCTATGTCCTCCCGGCGGGCTACCGCCTTCAGAATCGTGTGGTCGATGAGGGCCGCCACTGCTGTCTTTTCCATACTACATCTCCTTGCTGAATTTGAACCTGATGCCAGTCAAAAGGAACCGGCTATAGCCAAATTCACGAAAATTTGCTATATTATACACCATGAAAGGAATTAAATCATCATGCAATCCCACGGGAAAAGCCCGCACGGAAATTTCCATCTCCAGATTCGCCGCCCTGCTGGCCCTTCTGATGCTGGCATCCATGATTTTCGGAGGCTGCAACAAGAAGGTGTCCCCTCCTGCCAGTTCTTCTGCAGCCGAGGGGGAGAACCAGCTCACCATCACCGCCAGCTTCTATCCATTGTATGTCATGCTCCTCAACATTACGGAAAACGTGCCTGGTCTGAGCCTGAACCTGATGGCTCCTGCGGACACCGGCTGCCTCCACCACTACCATCTGTCTCCGGCAGACATGAAACTGCTGCAGGACACGGACATCATGGTGGTGAACGGCGCCCACATGGAGGAATTCATGGACAAGGTGCTGGAGACCCTGGACCAGAATGCCATCGTCACCGCCACAGGAGACTGGCCCCTGGTGGATGACAATCCCCACGTCTGGGTCTCCCCCGCTGGCGCCATCCATCAGGTCCA
>CAMGSV010000087.1 GCA_946061495.1 uncultured Spirochaetales bacterium
CTATTTCAGAAGCAGTGGTAGAACTATCAACCTTCACCAGATCAGCCAAAACAACTTGCAATAAACGACGGTTAGCTGTGCATTCGTCCATTTGTTTTCTTATCTCTTTTTCTTTAAATTGAGAGGGTTTTGACAATTCCTGTTGTTATTCTTCTATTTTATTGGTAATGGTTGCCTGCGCATCTCTCAACTCTTCCCTGAAATACTCCAAGTATCCGGCCTTCCACTGGTCCACCTGCATTTCAATTTTTGTCCTGCTCTCATGGCTGCTGAGCTCCTGGAGGCTCATGTCCATCCGCAGCTTGTTCTGCTCACTTGCCTCCAAAGCCTCGTCAAGACCCAGCAGCTGGCCCTCCCCAAAGAGCTGGTTGTAGCGTTCCGCATCCTCAGTCTTCCAATAGGAATAGACTTTGTGATACTTTTCTGCCCAGCGTCCATACCAGCTTTCGATTCCCTGATGGCAGGAGGCCAGCAGACTTCTCACCTGATTGTAGACCTGCACAGAAACCGCAGCCAGCTGGCTTTTCCGCATGACTTCTTCCTCCATAGACAGGGCAAGCTCCTGCTGGGCAACCTGGATTTCCAGTTCCTGCTGCTGCTGGGACTTGCTCCAGTCATCTATTCCAGTCTTAAATTCCTCCAGAATCTCTGTTTCCCACTCCTGGCGGGCTGCCCGAATCTTCTGGAAGGCGGAAAGCCACGCCTCCTGACTTTCCTCGTAGGTGGAGACAGCCTCCTGCTCCCACTGACTTCTGCGACGAAGAAACTCCTCCTCCGTCCTGTTCCAGATTTCCAGTCCCTCCTCCAGCTGCCGCTGGAAATCCTGGGCCCACTCCTCATTCTGTGGCTGCAACTGAATCTGATTCCTCTGATCCTCATGAATATCCTGCTGGAAGCTGGCGAAAAGCTCCCCAACAGCAATATCCGTATTGTGTTTTGCCTCCTGAATCAGCTCCTGGGCCAAGACCTCCGCCGACTGCTGGCCGCTGACTGCACGAAGGGATTCCCGATCGTAGAGAAGATCGCCCATCAGCTGACTGGTCTCGCTGCGGAGAATAAGATCATACTCTGCTGCAAGATAGTTTCTGTAGTCCACTGCCGCCTCTCGCACCAGCTCCTGCCGCAGGGAATCCGCCAGCTCCAAATCCGCCAGCTGCTCCTCCAGCTCCGAATCCGCCAGTGCCGCCTCCTCCAGCAGTTGGTGAATCAAGTCCTGGTTAGACGCAATCCACTGGCTCTGGGCCTGGGCTGCCTGGGTGCCATCCACCTGCCGAGTGGGAGCGCTGTCTCCCTGGGGCGACTGGTACTGCCACAGGCTGGCCTTCTCCTGGAGTCTGGTAGACAAGGTTTGGAAGAAGGTTTTCCCCTGCTGGCTCATGTAGCTTTGCAGAAGCCACTGGGCCAGCCGTAGTTGGGTCTCCTGCTCCAGCAGCATCTGAGCCTCCAGCCGCTGTTTTTCCCAGGCGGTGGGATCCTGCTCCAAAAGGTACAGGTGGGCCGACTCCCAGGCAGAAAGTGCCACCAGCGCTCCCTGGTCCGCCAATTGCTGCCACCGCTGCTGGGAGCGCTCAAGGTCAGCCCTGTCCAGGTACTGCTCCAGATACATTCCTCCCAGCTGACGGCTCAGGTAGATTTCCTGGGCAGGCAGCAGCATGGTGCCATAGACAAGGAGAATGCAGAATGCCAGCATTCTTTGCCATCCATCAAAAGACTTCATATCGTCCTCCTATAAAAGTGATCTATCACTGCCGGAAACACCAGCAGACTTACAACCAAAGATCCGGCCGTTCCCCAGACCATGAAAAAGGCCAGGGCGGCGGAAAAGGAACCGCTGTCGCTCAGCAACAACGGGAGGGAACCTACCATGGTGGACAAAGAGGTGACCAAAATACTCACCAGTTTTCCTCGAACATGTATAACCATGTATTCTTTAGTAGACTCAACCAGGTAAATTCCGTTGTTCACCGACAGTCCTGCCACCAGCACCATGCCCACCAGATGGCCGCTCTCCCAGCTACGCCCCATCAGTGCCAGCACCAGCACCGGCAGGCACAGGGAGGCGGGAATCAACAGGGACACCAGCAGCGCCTCCAGGGGCCGTTCCCTAAGGGCGCAGAGAATCAGGTAGATTCCCATCACTGCCGCCACCAGAGAAAGGGCCAGAACGCGATAATGATGGGAGAGCTGCCGAATTTCCCGGGAGAAATGGTAGCTGTAGCCCCGCTCCAGGGGCAGCGAATCCAGCAAATTCTGCACCTGGTTTCGGGCGGCATCGGTGCTGGCAGCGGCCACCTGCAGGGTGAAGTAGGCGCAGGGACGACCGTTGAGGCGGTAGCGCTTCCCTGTTCCTGGCTGTAGATCCACCTGGGCCACGGCAGAGAGGGGAAGTCCCCCCGCCCCGCCTGCTGAATCAACTCTGCCGGCAGCCACAATGGGGACGGTCATGGATTCCAGCTGGGCCAGGTTCAGCTTGGACTGAAGTGAGCCGCCCTCCCCATACTTTCCATCCGAAGCGCTTTCATTGGGAGCCTGCCCCACCACACGGATATCCACCTCGCCGTCGGAGGCCCCTGCGGCTCCCGGGGACTGGATCCACTTGTCCACCACAGGCCCAAAAATCAGCCACCGCAGGGATTGGGCCAAGTCCTCCAAGGTCAGCCCCACCCGAGCCAGCTGCTGCCGCTGGGGACGCACCAGAACCAGGGTCTCCGGTTCCTTGAAGTTCATCACCGCCTGACGCACCGATTCCATTTTGGTGGCCGACTCTACAGCGCGGCGGGCATACTGACGGCACAGCCCCGGCTGATCTCCCACCACTGCCACCTGAATCTGATGGTACTTCTGGGACTGCCCTTTCCCCACCGCCGCCAGATCCAGATGGAGGGAGCCCTTTTTGATGAGGTGGGACAACCGCTGGACTTCATCCTCCAACTGGCGCAGATTGCTGTGGGGAGCACATCCCATCTCCAGACGACAAACTCCCGTGGTGGAGCGGCTCGTAACAAAGGTAATGCCGGGAAGCTGCCCCACCGCCTGAATAAAATCTCCCAGCTCCCCATCGATGGCGGCGGCACTCATGTCCGTGTCATACTCAACGGAACCGGAAAGAGAGGAGGTTCGCTCCTCCAGAGTTACGTTCTTCCCCGCCGCGGGAGCCAGCACCAGGGGAAGCACCACGGTTAAAGAAAGGATGGAAAGACAGAGCCGCCGCCACTGCCGGGTGTAGTTACCCCACAGCAGCCACCGTTCCAGAAAAAGCCTTTTCACTGGCAGATACAATTGACGGGGAAGCACCAGTCGTCGTGGCCCAGCACCCACCTCAAGAAACACCGGAAAGAAAAAAGAGGCCAGCACCAATGAGTTGGTCACCATCATTGCCATGGTCACCGCCACCTCCCGGATTCCTGGCACAATGGAATCCAGAAAGTACAGGGGCAGCAACACGAAGATGGTAGTGAAGCTGGAAGCCACCATGCTCCACTGGATTCCTCCCAGCTCAGGGAAGAACCTTCCCTTCTGTCGCCGCCTGCTGGTCCAGAATTCCGCCACAACAAAAGGGGTGTCCGCCACCAGTCCCAGGGCGATGGTCATGCCGCTCAGCGTGTGGCGGTTCAGGGAAAAGCCCATCAGCTGCAGTTGTCCCCAGGTCCACAGCACCGTGGCAGGCAAAAAAAGCAGCAGCAGTCCGGTAATCCGCCATTGAGGGAAGAAGCAGGGCACCAGCAGCAGAATCAGCACCAAACTCTGGGCTAGGGCCACCAGAATATTCCTGATGATCTGGCTGAATTCCTGACCCCGATCGTAGAGAATCCGGTAGTCATGGCTGGACAGCTGGCTTTCCGAAAGGATGCGGCGACAATGGCGTGAAATCTCCATTAGGTTTCCGTCGTAGCTGGCATGGATCAGCAGCGAAAGACATTCCTCCCCGTTTACCCGAACAATTTCCTCCGGCTCCCGCTGGTGGCGCTGAATCTGGGCAAAGTGGGACAGCAGGGCCACCCCCTTGCCGGTCTGCAGGGGCAACTGCCTGATGTGGTCCAGACTCTTGATCCTCGTATCAAAGACTAAGGGAACCTGACGGCCACTTACCTGAAGCTTGCCTCCCTGGGCCACGTCATTAGCCTCCTGAATCAGCTGGCCCAAGGCCATGGGATTGATATTGCCTGCCGCCATCCTGTCCTGCTGGAACTGCACTACAATTTCCTGGAGGCCACCGCCAGCCACCACCACCTCAGAAACACCTTCCACCGACTCCAACTGTCCTTTCAGCTGGTTTTCAAGATAGGATCTAATACCCTCGCTTTTTCCGGCACTGGGCACCACAAGGCTCATGACCGTCCCCCCACCGCCACTGTTGCCGTCGGAGGAATAGATCCGGGGCTTCTGCACCGCATGGGGCAGCTGCTGGTAAAGACTATCCACCTTGTCCCGCAGACCGAGATACACCGACTTCTTTTCCTGCTGGGGATAGAAATAGAAGACGCTGTTGCACTGGCCGTACTGACTGTGGCTCTCCATGTCCATAAGACCCGGCATCCCCAGCACCGACTCCTCCAGAGGAATGGCTACCAGTTCCTCCATGGACTGGGCATCCATGCCGAAGTAGTCGAATCTGACGGAAAACACGTGGTAGGGACTGGAGGACGACTGCCCCAGTTCCATATTTCGAGCCAAGAAGGCCATCACCAAACTCAGAGCCGAAAACAGGAAGAACACCAGCACCGGCCGCTGGTACCACGTCCTAGTCATGACACCTCCTGTCAGCAAGCCTTCCGCAGCAGGAGAACACCACGGGCATCAGCACCAGCACCAGCATCATGGACAGGAAAAGACCACCCACAATGGCCACCGCCAAAGATGACTGGCTGCTGGTTTTCCAGGGGTCAATGGCAAAGGGAAGCAGGGCGAAGATGGTGGTGAGATTCGTTACCAGGATGGTCCGCAGTTTGGACACCGATGCCGCCACAATAGCTTCCCGGGTAAAACCGCCCTGCAGCAGAATCCCCTCGTACAGGAGGATGCCATTGTTCACCGCTGTACCGAAAAGCACCACGAGGGCAATCACCGTGTTCATGGAGAATACGTGGCCGGTGAGCACGGTCAGCAGCAGGGCTCCGCAGAAGGCTGGCGGAAGAGTCACCAGCAGCAGCAGGGGAATCAAAAATGATTCGAATTGTGCCCCCATGATGAAGTACAGCAGCAGCAAGGCCACCACCAGCAGGGCCATCCCGTTTCCCATCATCTCCTTTCTCTCCATTTCCTGCATTCCTACAAGCTGCACTCCCTCAACACGGCCATCCATGTCACCCAGTGCGGCCATATCAAGGTCTTGCTCTCCTGCTATTGCGGCGGTTGACTGGGGCTGGAGCAGCAGGGCAGGCCGCCGGTTGTAGCGATACAGCACCTCCTGGGAAGCCTCCTCCCGAAAGGAGCCCAGCAAGCCCAGGGGAATCCGCAGGGAGTCAGCCACCTGGATGTTCATGGTGGCCAGCTGACCTGCAGTAAGTGCTTGTCCTCCGTCCAGTTGCACCCGCAGGGGAATGGTCCTGCCCTCCTGATGGAAGGCCCCAGACTCCAAGCCCTCCGTCAACTGGTGGACGGCAGCTGCCACCCACCTGCTGTTGGTGGAAAATCGGGAGGCGGCCAGCCTGTCGGGCTGGAAGATCATCCGACGGGAAGCCACCTGTCCCTCCGCCCCCACTGTAGTGCTTGGTGTGACACCGAGGGTGGCAGGAAGGGCTTGAAAATGGGGAAATTGTTCCAGCAGGGCCGATGCCACAGCGGCTAAGTGGTGACGCCCCTGAACTCCACCACTTCCCGGCTCCACAGACAGAATGAAGGACCGGTCCTCCATCCCCAAAAGCTGGGACAAAATGTCCTGATTTCCCAGGGCCGACACGCTCAGATTCCGGCCGCTGAGCATTCCCTCCAGCCAGCGGGAATCAAGCTTCATGCCAGCAGGGGGCCACACCACCACCTGAATGACACGAGCATCCTGCTGGGGCTGGGAAAGCCCCTGGTAGTCGGAGGATTCCAGGCCTCCGAAAATGGCCACTTCCTGCAGGCCCTCCGCCTCCAGCAGCTGCTGCATTTCCAGTGCCACCTGCTCCATGGAGGACACGGTGGTGCCGAAGGGAAAGACCACCTGAGCCTGCATGCTGTCTTCCCTCATCTGTGGCAGCAGCTGGTAGTCCAGCAGCAGCACCGACAGCAGGGTCAGGAGCAGACAGCCCACTACCGATGCCACCACCACGGACGTGCGATCCAACGCCAGTGTCAGCACCCTGCGGTACCGAAGCTCCATGTTCTCCAAGAACCTATTCCGGGAGGGATGGACAACGGCACCACCAACAGCCATTCTGTCACCAGCCTCCAGGGACTGCCTGCCCTTCCTTTCCGCCAGAAACTGGTACATGGCCGGAATATAGGTGAGGGACAGGAGGCAGGAGGCCACAATGGCCGCAACAACCGCCAAAGCCAGCTGGGCAAACAGTTCCCCCATAAGCCCCTGCAGGAAGAACAGGGGCAGAAAGACTGCCGCCGTGGTGATGGCAGAGCCAGTATTCGATAGAGCCACCTCCAACGTTCCCTCCACAATCATCTGCCGAAGCTCCGCTTTCCCCCGCAATGAAGGTGCCACCCTCTTCCGGTTGAGATTTTCCAGCACCACGGCACCGGCATCCACCACCATGCCGATTCCCACTGCAATGCCACAGAGGGACATGAGGTTGATGGTGGCTCCTGCCAAACTCAGCACCAGCACCACCAGAAGGCCACAGAGGGGAATAATGCTGGCCAACAGCACCGACACCCGCCAGCACCGGAGAAAATACAAAATCACAGCGGCGGCCACCACCATACCCACCACAGCAGATATCCCCAAGGAAAGGAGGGACTCCGTCACCTCTGTGGACAGGTCCTTCAATACCACAAATTCATAGAAGTCTCCGTACTGCCGCCGCAATTCCTGAAGCTCCCCCGTCACCTGCCGGGACAGGGCCACAGGACTGGCATCATCAGCCTTGGAAATGGAGAGGCAGAAGGCCGGTCTGCCACCATACAGGAAAAAGGTCTCCCGTTCCTGGCTCCCCATCTCAACCCTGGCCACATGGGAAAGACGCACCAGTCCCCGGTCACCATACAGCAGGGGTGTATCCTCCATTTCTTCGAAGCTCTGGTAAAGCCCGTTGGTTTTCACCAGCAATTCCTTCTCCCCCGCTTCAATGGTGCCGGCGGGATACTGGAAGTTAGAGCTGGCCAACTGCTGGCTGATGTATTCCAGGCTCAATCCCTTGGCCTCCATGGCATCATAGTCCACCAGGACCTTCACCTCCTCCACCTCGCCGCCAATGAGACGCACCCCACCACAGGCCTCCAGCCGTTGGAACCTGCCCTTCATATCCTTCTCCACCAGATGGCGTCCGTACCGCAGGTCATTGTCCTGGGGAATCACCGCCACCATCATGGCATCCCCCAAACGAGAGGGAAGCATCACTTGGGGCTTCTGACAGCGGGAAGGAAGCTGGCTGTAGCACAGATCCACCAGCTCACGGCATTCCACCAGCGCCAGATCCATGTCCACTCCCCAATGGAGCTCCAGTCGCAGCAAGGACAGTCCCGGCCGGGTAACAGCGGAGATAGACTTGAGGCCCTTCATGGTAGCAAGGCCATCCTCCAGAGGCTGGGTTACCAGCCGCTCCATATCGACAGGATCAAGTCCCTGATAGCTGGCGGAGACAAGCATCTCCCGCTGGCTTATCTGGGGGATAAAGTCAGCATCCACCGTAAAGCAGCAGAACAAGCCTCCCAAACAGGCCGCCAAAAGGAGCGCCACCAGGGAGACGGGATGATTCACGCTGAAGGTTACAAGTCGCCTGATCATAGCTTGTTCACCCGGCAGACCGCCGCCGTGCCCATGGCATTACCCAGATTGTCCTTCAGCGCTCCTGACAGCTCCAGTGTCACCAAGCCTGCTTGGTCACGGTTCAGCAGCTCCACCTGGAAGCTGGCCATGGCCATGGTTCCTTCGACCATATCCTCCTGGCCGCCGTGGTCCGTCAGCAGCTGCAGGTAGTTTTCGTAGATTTCCTGACTGAACGCTGTTGACACAAGCCGCTTCAAGGTCACCTCGCAGCAGTCGTTGGCAGCCTGAATTGAGGCGTGCTCCATGAGGCTTGTCCGAGAAATCTCCGTAGCATCAGCTGAAATCCCAAAGAACAGATGGAGCGACACCGTCTGTGGCAGAACCTCTGCTGTGGTGGGAAAGGCATCCACATCAAGCACCATCTCCCCCAATGGCAGCTGGGGAGAGAAAAGCACCGCCAGTTTTCCTGCCTCATCCACCATCACAGCTCCCAAAAACTGGGGCGGCCGTTGGGATTCCTTGGTATAGGAAAGAATTATCGAACGAGGCTCCTCCATTTCATTTCCCGCCCGGTCCTTCAGCCGTGAATCCACCACCAGCCGCCAGATGCTTCCCCAGCACTGACTCTCCATGTCTCCGGTCCAAAGGGGACGCACCTTCAGCTGGCGACCATGTTCATGGTTCAGCTTGATTTCCAGGGGCGGAGCCACCGCACATTGAGAGAGAGAGACTGGCTCCATCCGGAGAGCTGAGGCAGCCACATCCAAGTCCACTGCCTCGCTGAATTCCACCAGAATCCAGTCATTGGCCGCCAAATCCAGAGGGGAAGCGCCCTCCACATCCCCCTGACCATCCCTCAGCGTTGAGCTTGAGACCGCCACCTGCTCTAGCCCAGCAGTTTCCGGCCAGAGAGCACGTTCCTCTTGGTCTTGGGGCAGCAGGAAAAAGGCCAATTCTGGCGGCTCCACATCAAGGCCATAATAGAAGCTCCAGCCCAGTTCTTTGGGCAAGGGATTCCGATACCTATCAGTCACAGAAGAAGAGAGTGACACCAGATACCGATTGTTCACCTCCAGCTGCTCCAAGGGCTGGATAGTCACCTGACAGTCTTGATTGGCGTACAGCAATACGTAGTCAAAGCGGGGGGAAAGGGAAAGCCCCTCCTCCAGAGACTTCCTATCCACCGGAGAGGAGAATTCCAGCTGGATTTGAGAAAGTCCCTCCAAAACATGGAGCTCCCCCTCCACCAGCCGGTGATCAGCCTCCACCGGTGCCACCAGCTCCACGGAAAATTCCATGCGGTGGCTGCGGGTGGAATATTCGTAGACAAATGGTTCCATCAGAGAATGGCCATTCACGTCCTCGGTACCTGCCTCCACCCGCACCATATAGTCATGGTGGGCCTTCAAGCCGTATCGAGGGATGAATTCAGCCGAATCACCGTGAATCCGAAGCTGCCCCTCCATCTTCTCTCCATCCTCCGTCACCGTAAGCCCGGCATCAAGGGACTGGGGAGACGGCGGGGCAGTAAACTGCACCACAATCTTTCCCTCGGCAACCTTGCAGGAGGCCACCTCCAAGGGAGGCAGCATAATGGTGCCGCAGGACACAAGCCACAGCAGTGGCAGCACGGATAGGAAAAAAGCGCGCTTTTTTCTTACAATTGAATCACGAGACATACATCCTCCTTCAAATAGCAGCCGGAATCGGTGACAGGCCCCGAGGCTCCACCGGAAATTTTCAGTTGATAAAAGTTGTCCACATCGGTGGTACTGGGAGAAAATCCCGACCAGTGAAGCACCAGTGTATGGTCTCCCTGTCGGCGGGCCATCTCAAGGATGGGATAGGCTGCCGTCACCGGGAAGAATGGCTCCATGGTC
>CAMGSV010000088.1 GCA_946061495.1 uncultured Spirochaetales bacterium
GGCTCCCATCGCAAAGGTTGCAGACAAGGTTTCCGGCATCTTTGTACCGGTGGTGATGGGCATTGCGGTGGTGGCGGCCCTGGTGTGGCTTGTTGCAGGAAAGGATGTGGCCTTTGTACTACAGATTCTCACCTCTGTGCTGGTGATTGCCTGCCCCTGCGCCCTGGGACTGGCAACTCCCGCCGCCATCATGGTGGGAACAGGGCTGGGAGCCTCCAACGGCATACTGATTCGCAGCGGTGAGGCGCTGGAGGTGGCGGGAAAGACTACGGTTGTGGTGATGGACAAGACTGGCACTGTCACCCAGGGGAAGCCCAGAGTAACAAAAATTATAACGGCGGCGGCCATGGAGGAGACCGAGGTGCTGGAGCTGGCGGCGGCGGCAGAATCCGTAGCCCAGCACCCTTTGGCCCAGGCCGTCATCCAGAGGCTGGAGGAGGCAGCTCCACATCATTCTCAGGCAGCAAAAAACCTGCCCGCCATATCGGACTTCGAGAACATTCCCGGCAAGGGAATCAGGGCACGGCTGGAGGGGGATGGCCTGGTGCTGGTGGGGAGCCGCCGATTCATGGAGGAAAGCCAGCTGGAAATCAGCCAGGAGCTGCAACGGGCGGAAGCGGAGCTGGCAGGCCAGGGCAATACCCTAGTCTATGTGGCCACCTTGGAGCCCGCCGGAGGAAATGCACCCCAGACAGGAAAACTGCTGGGACTCATAGCCATTGCAGACACCATCCGGGACACCAGCAGGGAGGCGGTGGAGCAATTCAAGTCCTGGGGAGTCAAGACAGTGCTGCTGACGGGAGACAACCGCCGGGCCGGGGACTTTATTGGTCAGCAGGTTGGAGTGGATCAAGTGATTGCGGAGGTGCTGCCCCAGGAAAAGGCCCAGGTGATTGAGCAGCTGCAAAAGGAGGGGCACCAGGTAATGATGGTGGGAGACGGCATCAACGATGCGCCGGCCCTGGTGCAAGCTGACACTGGGGTGGCAATTGGCGGCGGCAGTGACATTGCAGTGGAGGCAGGTTCTGTCATCCTGATGAAAAGCGATGTTCGGGATGCTGCAAGAATCATCAGGCTCAGCCGCCTCACCCTTAGAAACATTCGACAAAATCTGTTCTGGGCCTTTTTGTACAATACCATCGGCATTCCTGTGGCGGCAGGTGTCCTCTATCCCCTCACCGGCACCTTGATGACACCCATGCTGGCAGGCCTGGCCATGTCCTTGAGTTCAGTCTGCGTAGTGTCCAACGCTCTGCGGCTCAAGACGAAAAAGCTTTAGGGAGACGAGTATGGAAGAAGACGAGAGCCAGCAGGACATCCACTGCGGATGCCACTGCCATGAACGGACAAAGCTGCGAGATCAGCAGGAATGCCGTGACCTGATTCACCGGCTCAACAGAATCGAGGGACAGGTTCGTGGCGTGAGGAGCATGGTGGAAAACCACAAATACTGCGTGGACATCCTCACCCAGGTATCCGCCATCCAGTCCGCCCTCCACTCCTTCAACCGGGAGCTGCTGGGCAGCCACATCAGAACCTGCGTGGCCCAGGACATCCGTGATGGCAAGGACGACACCATCGATGAACTGGTGCGAACCCTGCAGAAACTCATGCGATGATGGGGAACATCCCAATCCATAGATTTTTTTGAAACAGACAGGAGGTTTCAGATGATTATTCTTGACGTACCAGAAATGCACTGCAACAAGTGCGTGGAGCGCATCACCAAGGCGCTGGAGGATGACAAGCTCAGCTTCACCGTGTCGCTGGAGGACAAGACCGTGTCCATCGACGGCTGCCAGAGCTGCGCCAGCACCGCCATCAGCACCCTGGACGACCTGGGCTTTACCGCCACCATCAGGGGCTAGGCTACCGGGCAGCGGCACGAAGTGTGGCGGGAGAAATGAGGAGTTCCTCCCGCCGCTGCCTCCCCCCAAAAAAAGTGCCGTCCCCCCAGTGACACTGAAGGGACGGCGAAAGGAGGTAGTTATGACAATTCCAAAGAAGAAGAATTGTAACCACAGTTTAAAAGAGCGGCCCGGCTATCCACCCAAAAGGCAGCCCATCCATCAATCAGAAGGCGGCGGGAATCATATCTATACCGACAGTCTCCGCAAAACCGCAGAGCAGGTTCATGTTTTGCACCGCCTGGCCGGAGGCGCCCTTCACCATATTGTCCAGCACGGAAATCACCTGGAGCATACGGCCGCCGTCCACCACGTACACCTGGATGTCGCAGTAGTTGGAACCCCGCACGTTGCGGGTGGTGGGAGTCTTGCCTTCCGCCAAAACCCGAACGAAGGGCTCCTTCTGGTAGAAGTCCTTGTACTGCCGCCGCACCTGGTCAGTGGTCAGTTTACCGACCAAGTCAGGCGCCAAGGGAGCATACATGGTGGAGATAATGCCACGGCTCATAGGCAGCAGGTGGGGAGTGAACACAATGCCGCACTCCTTCCCCGCCGCAATGGTGCAGTTCCGCTTGATTTCCGGCTGGTGGCGGTGGCCGCCCACCCCATAGGCCATGACAGACTCACCGCACTCGCAGAACTGGTTTGTCATGGAGGGATTGCGGCCGGCACCGGTGACACCGCTCTTGCTGTCCACAATGATGGTGTCCGTGGAAATCAAACCATGCTTCAAGGCGGGAAGCAGTCCTAGGGTGGCGGAGGTGACATAGCAGCCGGGATTTCCCACAATGCTGGCACCACGAATCCGTTCCCGATACATTTCCGGCAGACCATACACCGACTGGGCGTGGACGGCGGGAAACTGCCACTCCGTCTTGTACCATTCCCGGAAGGTGGCCTCATCCTGGTCAAAGCGGAAGTCGGCGGAAAGGTCTATGAGCTTCTTGCCGGTACGGAGGCACTCCTGGGCATGGACCTCCGCCACGCCATGGGGTAAGGCGGTGAACACCACGTCAGCGGCCGCCACCACCTCCTGGGCAGTGGTCAGCAGACCCGTTGTCTTTCCGCAAATCTTTCCGTCGGCGGAATCCCACAGGCCATAGAGGTTCTGGTAGATGTCCTCCAGCTGCTGTCCTTCAAAGCTGACGGAACTGACATAGATTGCACCAACCTGGGGGTGACGAAGCAAGAGCCGCACCAGCTCCACGCCGGCGTATCCAGTCGCCCCGATAATTCCTACTGAAACCATCATTTCTCCAAAATCGGTGCAGGTGAGGAAGAACCTGCCTCTGAATCTGGTAAGGCCACTGTCTCAACCATGTACCTGATGGAGGTGCCAGCAGCATCCTCCACGGTCTTTTCCACCACAAAGACCATTCCCTTTCCGTCGGGAGCGGTGTAGATGCGGTCAATGGCATACCCCGTCACCCCCTTCCGCTGGATATCGGGATTGCCAGCCACAAAGCGAGACAGGAGGGTTCCGTCTGCACCTTTCTTTTCCGCTACGATATAGAAGGAAGACCTGCAGGCACTGCCCTTTCCCACATAATTGGGAACAAGACGCACAGTGTAGAACACCTCCTGGCTACCAGCAGGAAGGCCATAATCCTTGAAGGTAATCTCGGCCAGACCTGACTTGGAGCTGTCCTCCCGCATGTAGAGGATGGAATCCGCATCAACAGGACTCAAATTGTATTTCTTAAGGAAGGCTCCCTGCTTGTCCTTTAAACTCGAAAAAACCCTCTGTCCAGACTTGCCACTCTTGTCTACAGACTTGAACACACCATTAGAGACGAAATCATTTTTCTTCACGTCAACGGTGTAAATCTCAGCATACCCATTGAAATCCACATCAGTCTTTCCGTACTGGCCAAAAACGTAAGTCTTGCCATCCTTGGAGAAGCCCAAATCCACAAAGGAGGCTGCATCTCCGGCGAAAAGAGCCACAGCCACAGTCAGTACAGCGATAGTTGTAAGAATTTTCTTCATATACCCCCCACAGAATCCGTACATTTATATAGTGATTTTCGGCACATTTAAAATCATCTTTACATAAATTTATCTTCACGGTATGCTGACCGTATGACCTTAGTTTCCAGAAACAGGCTTTTCCTGGCGTCCTTTATCCTTGCTGTGGTGTTCATCGTTGTCACCACCGTTTTCTTCATCATAGCCATGCTGAACGATTCTATAGCCATTCCCCAGGAACACCAGCGACTCTTCCACCTACCCCAGCTTCCTTTGCTTTCCAGCAATTTCCTGGCAGCCCTTGCCTCCGCAGTTCTGCTGACACTCTATTCTGCCGTCATTCTGGGAATCTCTCTGGTAAATTTTGAGAAAACCCGTTCCCTGGAAATCATATACCTTGTTTTCTTCGGCTTGGGCTGCCTCTTTGAGGGGATACGAATCTGGCTCCCCATAGTCAACCTTTGGGCCGACAACTCCCGTCTCTATGTGCTGATAGGACAGCTGCTGTTCTTTGGCCGTGTTCTGTCGGTAATAAGCCTTCTTGTCCTGTCCCTGTTGGCTATTGAAATGGAGAACAAGCAGAATATTGAACTGAGTATTCTGCTGGTGGGCTCCATGGCAGCGCTGCTGGCCCGGGCCATACCCATCAACACCCTAGTCATTCCCTCCAACTGCGGCATCCGCTTCGGCATGGAAACAACCTTTCTGCTGATATCCGCCGTCTCCCTGCTGGCCGGCTTCATGGCCATGCTGCACCAAAGCCACGACCACGGCAGCCCGGAATATGCCAAGGTGTCCATTGGCTTCATCATCCTGAGTGCTGGTTATCTTGTTTTGACTGAAACTGATTGCCTGCTATTCCTAGGAGTAGGCGGAATAATGATTACTGTGGGCTCCATTCTCTTCCTTATGAATCTCCATAAATTTCATATGTGGAAGTAGAAGTGGCAGAAACTGGCAATAACGATGGGAATCACCAGATTGTCCATGTCCTTGAGGGGAACCAGCTCAAAGGCCATGCCCACCAGACCACACCCCAGCCCCACATCGGCCCTTCCTGTCAGCAGGTAGCTTGAGCAGAAGATTGCCACGAAGCAGGCGAGACTGCCGGCCACCGTCTTTCCCCCAGTAAAGGGGATACGGACACGGCCAAAGCATTTTCCCACCAGACTGGCCAAGCCATCCCCAAAGGCCAGGGCACAGATGCCCACCGCCGCAGGCAGGGCAGGATAGAGAGCCGCTGTGAGCAACACACCAGTGGCCAAGGTGGCAGGTCCCAGCACAAATTTGTTCTCGTCACGCTTTCTGGCAGCAGCCATGGTGATGGGAGAGATGACAGGAATCCAGCTGCCCCGGAAACGACACCACTCGGCAATGCAGTAGAATATCAGCATAAGGGTCAGCAACACCATCACCGGATAGTAGGCAAAATGCAGGAGCAGAGGAACCAGCGCCGCACACATGTGAATGGCCTTTCGGAACAACTCCTTTATCAGCATGTTCATCCGCTTCTGGACCTGGATACCATCATGCTCGCAGGGCCAATTGTCGCACCTTTGCCTCACCATAGCCTCCCCGACGCTCTAGCGAATAACCTCGCCCTCCAGCAACGGCTCAATCTCGGTGTAAATTGAAGGCTCAAAGTCAGGAACCGGCATGGACATGTACTTGATGTTCCGCTCCGCAAGGTTCGACCCCTCCTGACGAACCAGCGTCTCCGGATTCCGGTACAGGGAATCGAAGGCCCGGATGGAGGCGGTGAAATTTGTCAGAGCATCAGCGTTCATGGTGCTGTTGCCAGTCTGGCGAGCCAGCCGATACAGTGTCACGCCCAGATTGTTGGAAGCCCGCTTGTACATGCGGATGAACGCCGCATGGTCGTCATTGTCATGGGGCAGCAAAATCTCGTAGCGCACCATCTGGCGGTCAAGATGGTCCATCAACCGCTGGTAGTAGCCCTGGGCGGCAAAGTTGTCACCACGAGCTGACAGGGCATTCCCCAAGGCCAGCAGCACGTGGGTATCCGAGGGCTTCTTCTCCGCCGTCTTGATGAACAGGTTCAATGCCTCCCCGTACTGCTTGTTGGAATAGTTGATGTATCCCATCTTGTAGGAAACAGAGGGCACATCATACTGGGTCTGGGCTGCCAGCGAATAATTCCGCAGGGCCTCGTCGTAATCTCCCGTGTGCATGAGATTTATGTCTCCCAAGGAGGCATACAGCTGTCCGATGTTGCTGTCGCCCACCAGTCCTGCCTCAGCAGCCTTCTCAAAGAGACTGACTCCCGTCCGGTACTTCTCCTCAGCAGTGATGTACTCACCCTTCTCCACATCCAAGTCCCCCAGCAGCCGGTAGGTGTTCAGCTGGCGGAGCAACCGTTTGCGAGGCTTGTACTGGGCATTCTCAAAGGAAGTGAGTGCCGCCGACAGCCAGTTCCTGGCGTTGGCGCTGTTGTTGGCATTCATGAAGTACAGTCCCATGTTGTAGAGGCTTTCCGGCACATCGGGGGCGGCCTCCACTGCCCTTTCCAGCAGTTTCCGCACATCTTCTATTGAAGAGAGGAGATACTCGTCGGCAGGAGCGATATTGCCGGAAATCTTGTCCAGCAAATAACCACTCAGCTCAATGAGGTCCTGTCCGCCCAGCGCTTTTTTCTTGGGATAGAAATACCCCTTCATCTGAAGCACGTTCCGAAGGTCGTCAACCCTGATGTAATACCGCATCATGCGGGCAAGATACACGTCCTGCTGACCGTAGATTTGCAGCAAGTCGTCATAAACCTGCCGAGCATCCTCATATTTTGCGGGGTCACGCTCGTCCCCCCACTCCAGGAAAATGTCTCCCAGCAGGAGCATTCCGTCGGGGTCATTGATGTGGTAGTCCAGCACCTCACGCCGCACCACTTTCTCGGCATTCTCAAAGTTCCGAAGGTCGTACAACTCCATCTCGGCATAGGCCAGCCCCAACTCCTTGTCCTGCTTAAACCGCTGGAGCCCAGCCTTATATATCATGCGGGCACGCTCATACTGCTTGTGCTGGCGGTAGCCCTCCGCATACTTGAAGAACCAACGCTTCTGCTGCTGATAGGTGGAAGCCTCATCAAATTTCATCTCGGACTGGGGATAGGCCCCCTCCTCCAGCAGGGCATATCCTTCCTGATACAGGGAATTCGCCCGCAACGGCTCATAGATGAAATTCTTTCCAAAGAGGAACACAAAGAACATGATGCAGGCAGCCATCACAGCAATGATGGCTATAGGAAGAATCCTATTCTTCAGCTGATATTCAGCAGACTTCTTATATTCCTCATATTGGGCAGCAGTACGCCGCTCAAATTCCCGTGGAACAGGAATGCTGATATCCAGCAACTTCTCCAAATGGGTTGCCAACTGGCGGGCAGAAGTCTTTTTCAGAACCTTCTGGATAATCTCGAAGACTGCCTCATCCTTGAATTCATCGCTCACAATGAGCTTCTGCAGCTCAATACGCAGATTCAAGGGATAGTTCTTCAGGTTTTTCAGGAAGGTCTCATATTCCTTGTCGGTAAGGGTATGTTTTTCCTTCTTGCCGTCCTTGCCAGCCAGGGATATACGCTTTGGCTTTGCCATGGCAACCCCGGCAGCCTGGTCGGAAATGCCGGGAATGACAAAGTCGTCGAAATTTTCGTCCGGCGGCGGCTCCATTCCCTCGAAGGGATCGTCGGGAGCGTCAAAGACCTCGTGGTGCTCAGGAGCGAAGGGATCCTTGTCTGGATCATCGGAATCACCACCAGTTTCAGCAGAGGCGTACTCATCATCACTGACTGTCATAGTGGCAAAATCAGTATCGATCTTTGCAGGACCATCGCCGCCAAAGTCTATGGCAGCCCGGTGGTCCTCTTCCGAGACATCACCATCATCCACGCTGTCAAAGTCGGGAAGGGCAAAGTCAGCGGCAGAACCAGTGGCACCAGCATCGGCGGCCACGTCAGTATCCATTGTGTCAGCAAAATCGGAGTCAACTGACTCAGGCTGGTCCCCGTAGAGCTGACCGTTGTTGTCCAGCTCCACCGTGTTGGCGTCATCGGAATCCACCGCAATGTCCGGCCCCAGATTGTCAAAGTCAGGCAGATCAAAATCACTGAGACCGCCGCCGAAATCACCGCCGCCAAGGGAATCATCACCGAAAGAACCGCCAGCTCCGGCTGAGTCAGTAGTATCCGTGGAGTCAAAGTCGGGAAGGTCAAAGCTTGCGGGAGACATGCTGTCGTCGGCTCCAGCCTCCTGCAAGTTGTCAGCAGAATCAAAACCACGTGAGTCCGGCTGGCCCTCAGACAACTGGCCGTCGAAATCCAGCTCCATGGTATTGGAGTCATCGGAGTCCACGGAAATGTCGGGCCCCAGGTTGTCAAAGTCAGTGAGTCCGTCGCCCAAGGAATCCTCTGCGGGAGCCGCAGCAGTGGTCTCGCCACTGCCCTCGCTGTCAAAGTCCGGGAAATCAAAGCCATCGAGACTACTGCCAAGACCAGCCTCCTCAAGGGTAGGGATCTCAGCAAGGGAGTTGTCCAAATCTGCTGCTGCAGAAGAGGCTTCTGGGGAAGGAGGATTCAACAGGGCATCCAGCTCCGGGAAGTCACTGAAGTCCATGTTGTCTGCTGGTTCAGGATTCAGCAGGCTGTCCAATTCAGGGAAGGCAGAATAATCCACCTGTTCGCTGCCGTCAGAGGCAGCACTGGAAGAGGAAGTATCATCAATGGCGTCTACTACCTCGACATCGTCCTCCCCGTCCTCTCTCTGCAGAGGCATTCCCAGGATGAAATCATCGGAGTCATCTTCTGCGGATATGTCTGTGGGAAAGGGAACCTGCACAATGGGTTCTCCCCTCTCCTCTCGAATAGTGAGCTCGTTTCCTATTTTTGCTACGTCTTCGCTGAATTGTTTCAGCTGGTCTAATCCCGGCATCTTGTTACTTATACCCCGCTCAAAATTTGCGTACAATATATAATCGGCTTTTTTTATCAGCCCTTTAGTTTTCAAATGCATTGTCCGATAAATAAGGTAACTATGAAGAAATTTCTTATATTGTTCATGCTGATTTCTGTCCTGCCCACCTGGGCGCAGGATTCCTATATCTACAACAACCTCACCGCTCGCATCGACAAGGTTGGTTCGCCCATGGTGGAAGGTGACTACATCATCTTCACCGCTGATGCCGGTTCCCGCCACGTGGGCATTGCCTTTGACTTCGAGAATTTTAGGACCATCCATTCATTCCAGAAGATAAATACCACCGACATGGACGGCAATGTCACCGGTTCCATCCACTTCCATATCCTTGAGGTTCCCAAGTCCCTGCAGAAGGTTGCCTACCGGCTGATTATCGATGGCCTGTGGACTGTAGATCCGAACAATGCAAACCAAGTCTTTGACGCCACGTCTGGTCTGATGCTGTCCACGGTGAAGGTGTTGCGGCAAGAGATTCCCGCCACCTCCATCCCCAAGAAGAACTTGGTGCGCTTTGTTCATCAGGGACAGTCTGGACAGATCATCAGACTGGGAGGAACCTTCACCAACTGGGATTCCTCCATATATATAATGAAGGAAACTTCTCCCGGATTGTATGAGCTGGAGGT
>CAMGSV010000089.1 GCA_946061495.1 uncultured Spirochaetales bacterium
AATATGCATTTACAACTTTTAGCTTGAACTCATTTGAGTATTTAGACATAAAAAAATGCACCTCCTAAAATTGAACTTTATTTGTCCAACTTTAGGGGTGCACTTCACTGGAGCCTCGGCCTTTTTGCTTGTTCTCATCGGTTGCCACCGGGGGCGGCGTCAGCCAGCATCAGCCCGAGATGGGGCGCACGCCGATGAGGCCCTTGATGGCCCCCAGCTTGTACATGGCGGCTCCGTCCACGGGGGTGTCTACGTCGATGACGGTGTAGGCCACGTCCCCACGGCTCTGGCTTGTCATGGTGGAGATGTTCAGGGAGGATTCGGCCAGGACGGTGGTAATCTGGCCCACCATGTTGGGGATGTTCTTGTGGGCGATGCACAGCCGTGTTCCGCCAGCGGGGATGGCCCCGTCAAGCCTGCACTTGGGGAAGTTCACGGAGTTGACGATGGTGCCAGTCTCCAGGAAGTCCCGCAGCTGCTTCACGGCCATCAGGGCACAGTTCTCCTCAGCCTCCGGGGTGGAGGCTCCCAGGTGGGGCAGGCAGATGACCTTGTCGTTGCCCAAAAGCTCCTGGTCGGCAAAGTCGGTGACAAAGCAGTCAATCTTGCCGGACTTGATGCCCTCCAGCAGGTCGGCGTTCACCACCAGGCCGCCACGGGCCAGGTTGATGATGCGCACACCCTTCTTCATGGCCTTGATTTTGTCTGCATTGATGAGGCCCTTGGTTTCGGCGGTCTGGGGCACGTGGATGGTGATGTAGTCGGCCTTGGTGAGGATGGTGTCCAATGTCTCGGCCTTCACCACCGCACGGCTCAGGGACCAGGCGGCATCTACGGAGATGAAGGGGTCGTAGCCGATGACCTTCATGCCCAGGTCGGAGGCACTGTTGGCCACCATGGCACCGATGGCCCCCAAACCGATGACTCCTAAGGTCTTGCCCCGAATCTCCGGGCCAGTAAACTGGGACTTGCCCTTTTCCGCCAGCTCTGGAATCTCGCTGCCCTTGCCTGCAAGACCCTGCACCCATTCGGCGGCCTTGATGACGGGACGGCTGGCCAAAAGCAGTGACAGCAGCACCAGCTCCCGCACGGCGTTGGCGTTGGCTCCGGGGGTGTTGAATACCACAACGCCCCGCTCCGTCATGGCGGGAATGGGGATGTTGTTGGTGCCCGCCCCGGCCCGAGCGATGGCCTTCACAGAATCCGGCAGCTCCATGCTGTGCATGTCGGCGGAGCGAACCAGGATTGCGTCGGGCGTCAGCAGCTCTGAGGCCACCTCGTAGTCGTCACGGGGCAGCTGGGTCAGTCCCTGGGCAGAAATCTTATTCAGCGTCTGAATCTTGAACATTATTGTCTCCTAAAAAATGCTGCCGCCGGAAAACCGCCTTGCCAGCTTGATTCCGGCAGCTGGTTTTGTGTCGAAATTGCATTCGGCACTGTGGAACATCCTGCCGCCTACTTGTTCTCGGCGGCGAACTTGTCCATGAAGGCGATGAGGGCCTTCACTCCCTCCAGCGGCATGGCGTTGTAGATGGAGGCGCGCATTCCTCCCACCAGACGGTGTCCCGCCAGGTTCACCAGACCGGCGGCGGCGGCCTCAGCCACGAACTTCTTGTTCAGGGCGGCCACCTTGTCGGGGTCGGTTTCCCGTGTCACAAAGGGGATGTTCATCAGGGAGCGGCTGTTCTTCTCCACCGGGCTCTTGTAGAAGTCGCTGCTGTCGAGGTAGCTGTAGAACAGGTCCGCCTTCTCCTGGTTCCGCTTGCGCATTCCCTCAGCTCCGCCGTTGGCCTCGATCCAGGCCAAAACCTTGCCCATGATGTAGATGGTGTAGCAGGGTGGGGTGTTGTACATGGAGTCGCTGTCGGCGTGGGTCTTGTAGTCCAGCATGGTGGGGGTCAGGGGGTCGGGGAACTCCGTGATGAGGTCCTTGCGGATGATCACCAGGGTGACACCTGCGGGGGCCAGGTTCTTCTGTGCGCCGGCAAAGAAGATGCCGAACCTGCTGATGTCCACCGGCTCGCTCAAGATGCAGCTGGAGGCGTCCGCCACCAGAGGAATGTGGGTGCCGTCGGAGCGCTTGCCCATCTCAGGGAGGGCGGCCCACTTGGTTCCCACGATGGTGTTGTTCAATGTGATGTAGCCGTAGTCGTAGTCCCCCTCAATCCTGTTGACCTCAGGAATGAAGGTGTAGCCGTGGTCCTTGGAGGAGGCGATGACATCCACCGTCAGGTACTTCTTGGCCTCCTTGATGGCCTTGTCGGACCAGATGCCGGTGTCGATGTAGGCCGCCTTCCCCAGCTTCTTCAGGTTCATGGGAACCATGGCGAACTGGGTGCTGGCTCCGCCCTGCAGGAAGAGGACGGCGTAGTTGTCAGGAATGCTCATCAGCCTGCGGACCCGTGCCTCCGCATCCTGGATGATGGGCTCGTAGTTCTTGGAGCGATGGCTCATCTCCATGACCGACTGGCCGGAGCCCTGGTAGTCCAGCATCTCGGCGGCGGCTTCCTGCAGCACTGACTCAGGAAGGCAGGAGGGGCCTGCGGAAAAATTGTATACACGACTCATAAAAACTCCTTTGGGGGGCTGTTGCCCTGTTCCCGTTTATTTGTTCTGTAAAAGACTCCCCGCCGCCAGCTGGCGCAGGGAATGGATTGCCGACACGTTCTCCACCTGCACCTGGGGCGGCACCGTCAGCAGTACATTGGTGTAGTTCACAATGCCCCGGATACCGGCGGCCACCAGCCGCTGCCCGTAGGCAACTGCCGTCTGGTCTGGTCCCGTCAGCAGGGCGAATTCAATTGACTCCTGCCGAATCACCTGCTCCAGGCGGGAGGCGGGGTAGAGGGGAA
This sequence comes from uncultured Spirochaetales bacterium, assembly GCA_946061495.1. Taxonomy (GTDB): domain Bacteria; phylum Spirochaetota; class Spirochaetia; order Treponematales; family Treponemataceae; genus Treponema_F. The sequence goes on from CAMGSV010000089.1 coordinate 2,853, forward strand.
AGCTGGCCTCCAGCAGCTCCACCCGGTTCACGCTTTCGTCAAAGCCCGCCACCATCTGGAATCCCGCCCCGCTGAGCTGGCTGTCGTCCAGCAGCGCCGCCCCAATCTTTCCCAGTCCCAGGATGCAGCAGCGGTGCCTGGTCTCTGGGGCGGAGCCCAGGGCCTGCTCTATGGCCTCCCCCAGCTCCCCAATGGGATACCCCTTTGCGGCGCCGCACCTGAGTCCCAGCTGGCTGATGTCACGCCTGATGGTGGCGTCGGTCCAGCCGGTGAGGCGGGCGATGGTGCGGGAGGTGATGGCGGGGCTGCCGCCAGTCTTGTCAGAAAAAGCTTCCTCCTGTTGCCGCAACAGCAGCAGCAGGCTCAGCAGTCGTTTTCTGGAAGGCTCCGGAAGGTTTGCCACAGGCTCTCCTTGTGAAATATTTCACAAATTACGATAAAATTATACCGAATTTTTGCTGGAATGGCAAGGGAATTGGGTGGTGAAAGCAGGGGTTTGTCAGGAAAATAAAGCTTTTTACAGGGGAAATAGTGCTTATACTGTGAATAAATTCACAGTATAAGCACCCCTCCAAACACGGGGGCAGCCCTAATAGTGGCAAATTCTGAAAATGACTCGTTGTGAAATCCTGCTTCCAAGATTCCACCTGTGGTGGCAGGCACCCTCTGGCAATATATGATGACAGAATATGATTTGGCATTCTAAACTGAAATATTAAAAATATATAACAAATTGGGATGTATCTAAATTTACGTTGACAAATTATATTTTTAGGTAAACAATTGAGATACAGCAGAAGCATATTTTTTTAAGGAGGAAATGATGAAAAAAGCATCGTTTTGCATTGGTGCGCTTGCACTACTGGTGGCGCTCTTTTTCGGATGCGCGGAGGGAGGACTCGTGGCCACGGTATCCAATTCCACTGGTAGTGACATAAGGCTGGTTTCGGTCGGTACGGCAGAACCAGAAGAAAAACTTCCTTTAGTGATTCCGGCTGGTAAGAGTACCCCCCCTGCATTTTTCCAATTTTCCTGACGGTTTTTACTTTGAGGTGGAGTATGAGGGGAAGGTTTACGAAGGGGACAGCGGAAACTTGAACGGTAGCATTGGACATAAAGGAAGTGTATCCATTGATATTTTTGTGGAGGACGGCAAGCTATCCTCGCAAAGGGGTACGTTGAAGGAGGTTGGCAAAAGATATGACCAAAATTAAAGGAGTTTACATGAAGCGAACCCTTGGGTTATTTTGTTTTGCGTTCTGTTCCCTTTCCATGATTTCCTGTGCCTCCAGCAGGGTGGAGCCCCAGCCGCTCCCTACCGACGTGGATTCCCAGATGATTGTGAACAGGGGAACCTGGCTCCATGACGGCTTCCAGCTGGCAGACGGTCAGAAGTTGTCCAAGGGACAGCTGAACCAGCTGCTTCTGAATGTTCCCCAGAACGAGGCTGTCATCTGCAACTCTAGGATAATGAGCGGAGTGAGCTGGGCAATGCTGGGGCTGCTGGTGGCAAGCTACGCCACCAACGCAACCTATCAGATTGGCGGAGGGGACTTTCCTCATACCGACACAGTGTTGACCACTACCTACTGGACAGGTTTTGCCGCACTATGGGGAAGCCTTCTTACCTCCGATATGGCCAGAACCTTGCAGCAGAAGGCTGTGGACAACTACAACCTGTACATCCAGGGAATTCCCGTCAAATGAGGACGGTGGATTTCCGGCGGCTGGTGGGAATCCTGCTGTGCGGGGGAGTCCTGCTGCATCAAGAGGCATTTTCCCAGCCGGCCGACCCCCAATGGCCCTCCTGGCCCCTGCCCCCTGCGGACACTACCGACGGGCGGCTCTTCTCCCTGGACATGGAGACTGACCTGTACTTCCAGACCGTCCGGCAGCACGTGCTGACAGACGAGGGAACCCTGAGCCGCCTGGACTGGGGGAATCTCTTTCCCCTGGTGGCCATAACCCTCCAGGTGCAGCCCAAAGACTGGTGGCTCATGGTGTGCGGCGAGGCGGGCATCCCCTGGGAGTCAGGGGTGGTGCAGGACCGGGACTTCCAGCCGGGAACCTCCAATGTGACCCACTTCTCGGAGCATGACCTGCAGCTGGACAACCGGCTGGGAGTGACGGTGGCGGCGGGATACAACGTTGGCCTTCCGGGGTGGCTGCTGCGTCCCTGGCTGGGGTTCACCTACCGCAGGCACACCATGAGCGGACTGGACGGCTACCTCCAGTATCCAGCCGCCGGATTCTGGACGGGGAGGGAGCCGCAGGAGGAGGTGAATGGACGGGTGCTGCAGTACCAGCTGGACTTCTTCCTGCCTGCCGTAGGCTTGTTCGCCCAGTTCAACACCAGGTTCCCTCTGACGGTGGAGGCCGGCATCATTCCCTATCTGTGGGTGAACGCCGTTGACTCCCACTATGTGCGTCTGCGTCAGTTCAAGGACTATATGCACGGCGGGCCGGGCTGCTGGCTGGAGCTGGGTGTGCAGTTCCTGTCCCTGGAGCTTTCCCTTGGGGCGGAGTACCTGCGGGCCTTTTCCGGCAGGACCCATCGCAGCTCAATCGGTGCTGGCTCCTCCAGCGTTGTGGATGCCTCCTCAACGCCCGCCGTGGACTCCCTCAGCATCTATCTTTCACTTCGCTGCACCTTCCTGTCCCGCTAGGTTTGGCATTCTAACTCCAGCAGCCATTTCTTGGCATCCACACCGAACTCAAAGCCACCCAGCTGGCCGTCCTTCTGGATGACTCGGTGGCAGGGCACCAAAATCAAGATCTTGTTTCGATTGTTGGCCTGTCCCACTGCCCGCATGGCCTTCGGGTTGCCAATGGCTCGGGCAATGTCCTGGTAGCTGCGGGTCTCTCCGTAGGGAATGGATTCCAGCACCTGCCACACCTGCTGCTGGAAGGGGGTACCTGCCTGTTTGGTGGGCAGCTGGAAGGTTTTTCGCTGGTGGGAAAAATATTCCTCAAGCTGGCGGCAGGCTTCCAGCAGGAGCGGAGATTTTGTCTTGGAGGTTTGCTCCATCGGAGTTTGATGGTGAGGGTGGGAGGTCTCCCCACCTGCGGTTGGGTGGGATGTTAGCTGCACCTCCACAATGAAGCCCCCTGACGCAACAATTCTCAGGGGGCCGATGGGAGTGGGCAGGATGCAGCGTGCTTCCTCAGCCCTGCATCCTGTATGTGCGAAGGTCACTGCACCTGTGCTCTTGCCGTTTCCCGGCCCTCCACCAACAGAATCAGCTGGCTGTTCTTGGGCAGGGCGTAGGGCACTGTCAGCTGGCCACCGGGATGGGAGAAGCTGGTGAGGGTGGTCTGCGTGCCATTGGGGGTGACTGCTCTGACCTCCATGTTCAGGGCGTAGGGATAGGCCGGCAGCTGCAGGGTGAAGATGCCGTAGCTGTTGCCGTTCACCAGTGTGGTGGGGAAGGCGAATTCAGCTGCCAAGCGTCCGTAGTTGGGGATGAATTCCCCTGAGGCAGCCTGGGTGACGACAGTTCCCGCCTTTCCATCGGCAGTCTCATCCTGGGTGGCAGGACGGGCGCTGAAGTTGAAGGCAATCTTGCTGCGGGACATTTGGGCCAGAATCTCCTGTACCGTCATGCCCACCAGATTGGGGACACGGGTCTGCTCGTAGCTGGGGCCACGGCTCACCACCAGTTCCAGTTCCACCGGCTGGGAAATCTGGGTGCCGGGAGGTGGATTCTGGGAAAGGATGGTACCGGCCTCGGACTGGTCCGCCTTGTACAGTGGGTCGGCAATGGTAATGAGGGTACGGCTGCCGGAGAACAGGGTCTGGAGCTTGATGCGCAGGTCGTCCAGCTTCATGCCGGTATAGTCCTCAATCTGGTCCACCACAACACCACGGCTCACCACCAAGTCGATGCGGCGGCTGGCCTTGACGATGGTACCTGCCACTGGATTTTGCTCAAGAATCATTCCCTTGTCTCCGGGAACATCGGAATACCGCAGCTGGATTTTGGGGTACAATTCCTTCACCTGCATTTCCAGCAGCCCCTCCTCCAAAGGGAGTCCGATGACATTGGGAACCAGCACCTCCTCGGAGCCTTTCACCGCCACAAAGAAGACTATGGCCGTGATTGCCATCATCAGGAGGATTGCGGTGAGGCAGAGGAAAAACAGGGTTCTGCCGGTGAGCTGTCCACCCTCTTCTCCCGGCTGCAATGAAAATCTCAGCTTGGAAAATATATTCTTGGTTTTATTCATGTTCTATTCCTTGTCGCTCGTTTGATGAGCAGCAGCAGCCTACAAAATTGGCGCTGCCGTTCATAAAGTCCTTCCAGCTCATGGCCTTCTTGGCCTGCCACTGGAGGTTGGTGACGCACAGTATGCCGTCCCCCGTCTGAATCAGGATTCCCGCCGCCTTGTCGCTGCCCAGCACCGTTCCCGGAGCGGGTGGGGTGGGAAAGGCCGACTGGATGTGGGGCGGCAGATCCTTCTTGTACACCGCCGCCTGATGAATTTTCAGGCTCGTTCCCAGGGCATGGGTAAAGGCGCCTGGCCAGGGGGTGAAGGCTCTGATTCTGGCGTCTATGGCGGCGGCGGAATCATTCCAGCAGATGCAGCCCTCCTCCTTTTTCATCATCTGGCAGTAGGTGGCCTTGCTGCCATCCTGGGGGGTGCCTTCGGGCAGGGAGCCCCTTTGAGCCGCCTGGCAGATGATTTCCTCCAGCTGGTTTCCTCCGATTTCCGCCGCCCTCAGCAGCAGTGAGTCGGCAGTTTCTGTTCCTGTCAGTGGCAGCACCATCTGTGAGAGAATGTCTCCGCTGTCCATCTCCTGGGCCAGCTTCTGGACGGTGACTCCCGTTTCCTGCTGCTGATCAAGGATGGCGGCGGGGATGGGGGCACAGCCACGGTACAGTGGCAGCAGGGACGGGTGCAGGTTGATGCCCCCCAGGGGAAAGAGGGACAGGAACTTGGGGCCGAAAATCCTTCCGTAGGCAAAGCACACCAGCAGGTCTGGCTTCAGCTGTGCCACTGCCTCTCGGGCTGCGGCATCAAGCTTTTCCGGGGTGAGGACCGGGATGGTGCAGCCCAGCTCCTCTTCCAACTGGTGGGCCCCCTGGGCTACTGGGGTGGGAATCAGCGCCTTGCTGCGCCCTTGGGCCGAGGGGGGATTGGTCAGCACCCCGGCGATGGTAAACTCCGTCCCGTGGGATGCAGCCTTGGCAAGATGAACCAGGGGCAGGGCCGCTGCCTCTGGGCTTCCGGCGTAGAGGATGCGTACCACTAGGCGCCTGCCTTCTTGGCTTTTTTTGCGGCAATCTTTGCGGCCCGGGCTGCCTTTGCAGCTTCCTTTTCTGCCTTGCGGGCGGCCCGACGCTGGAACTGCTGGACAATCTTCTCCTTGAAATCCTGGTCCCCCCGGTCGATGTAGAGGACCCCCTCCAGATGGTCGTACTCATGCTGGATCACCCGGGCCAGGAATCCCTCTGCCTCCAGGGTGAAGGGCCTTCCCTGTTCATTCAGTGCCTGGATGGTAATCTTGGCGGGCCGGGTGATTTTTTCGTATACGTTGGGAATGCTGAGACAGCCCTCCTCGTATTCGCACATTTCCGATGAGGTGGCGATGATCTGGGGATTGATGAAAACACGAGGAACATCGTCGTCGGCAATGACAACAAAAAAACGCTGCAGGATTCCCACCTGCGGAGCGGCAAGGCCCACGCCCTCGCTTTCCAGCATGGTGTCGAACATGGCCTGGATGGTGGCCCGCAACTCGTCGTTCACTTCTTCTACGGGCAGGGACTTCTGACGAAGGAGCTCCTGACCAAGGTGTAAAATTTCCATGGATAATATGGTATAAAAACAGGGGCCTAAAGTCAAGGATGGGGAAGGACAGGGAGCCTGGGGCGGATGGCTCAAGACTCCCTTCAGGCTTCCGTTCCTGCGTCTTTACTTGAACTGGGGCTTCCGCTTTTCCAGGAAGGCGGTGAGGCCCTCTTCGGCGTTGGGATGCATTCTGACTGCCGCCTGGGTGGCGGTCTCCTCCTGCAAGGCTGTGGCGATGCTCGCCAGGGTGTCTGGATGAGGCCACTTGTTTCCCCGTTCTATATCGCTGAGAAAGGGAATGGAAATGTTGGCTTCGTAGGCCAAGTCAGCTTGGGACAGCCGCCCTTTCAATCATTTCCATGTAGAACTGGCCACAGGTCGGATGTGTTTGTAGTGAACGCTGTTCACGGCTTTGGGGTGAGGCTTCCCGGTGGAAACGCTGGGGAGCCTTTCTGTGTGCTAGGGCTTGGGGCTGACTTCTCGCCCCAACTCCAGCACCGTCTCCAGCGGGAGGCTGGTGCAGCGGGCCACCATCTGGGGATCAAGCCCCTCGGACAGCAAGCTCCGTGCCGTCTCCAGCTTGGTCTGGTAGGCACCACGCTCCAGCCCTTGCTCTAAGCCACGTTCTAGCCCGATGGTGATGCCTTCTTCACGGCCGGTGGCAAGGCCACGCTCCAGCCCAGCGAAAAGGCCGTCCTCGTAGGCCTCCTCCTTTTGCACTGCAAGGTCGGTGGCGTAGTCGTATTCTGCCATCAGGATGCTCAAGGTCTCTCCTCCCCTCCGTTCAAGATAGTCGCGCAGGATGTTGCGG
>CAMGSV010000090.1 GCA_946061495.1 uncultured Spirochaetales bacterium
TTTTTGTCTTGGGACTCAATGTCATGGACATAAAGCGCCCTTCCATTGCAGGCTGCTTCTCCACAACATATTCGTCGTCAAGCCGTTTGAGTACTTCTTTCAGGACATCATAACCAAGCTCGGTATGGGCCAATTCCCGGCCCCGAAACCGGATTGTCACCTTCACCTTATTGCCTTCGTTAAGAAATTCCTGAACATGCTTTGACTTGAAGTCAAGGTCACCAGCTCCAATCTTTGGTTGCATTCTGATTTCCTTGAGCTTCAGCTGTTTCTGGTTCTTCTTGGAGTCACGGAGCTTTTTCTCCTGTTCGAACCGATATTTGCCATAGTCAAGTATTTTACATACCGGTGGATTCGCCTGTGGCGCAACTTCAACAAGGTCGAGCTCTTGCTCTTTAGCCATTTTGAGGGCTTCAATGGTAGGGACAATACCTTTTTGATCCCCCTTGTCGTCTATTAGTCTGACCTCTCGAACGCGAATCTGCTCGTTGATTCGCAAACCCTTATTATCCGCCAACGATCCTCCTTAGCCGCTTTTTTCCAAACTGGATAAAATGACACTTATGTAAAGCATATTGGCCATAATAGCAGATAATGGGGGGATGTGTCTAGTGTTGGCGGCCTCGGCGGTATTATCCAAGGTAATCATTGTTCCATGAGCAGTTTGATATACTTGTCTGCCTCTTCGTTTATGAATTGCTCCATGGTCTTGTTGTAGTCTATCCAAGTCGATGAAAATAACTTCTGGACTCCGGGGATTTGAGTGAGGTCACTTGGGGTCATCTGGGTGTAATTTAATCCCCTGGTCTCAAAGAAATCCCTGACATCTTCTACAGAATTTATCAATATATATAACGAATGAGGCGCAATGGAACTCTTTTCGTCGTGGTCGTTCACGGGTGGGCTGTTTTTCACTTCTAAGGTTTTTATGTTTCTCTTTTCTTTGGCGGTAAAGAATCGTCGTTTCAACTCATAACCGGCAATCTTTACGGTCTTTTTTACAGCATACCTTATCTGGGGATCATTGGCATATTGTTCTGTTATTTTTAATGCGGTGTCAAATTGTTCTTTTGTCACCTTGAGTGCGTATGTTGTCTGCCATGATTTTTCTATGTCACATTTCTGCATATAAAGGTTGTTTGAGAGATCTGTACAGTGTCACTTTCACCAGGTTGATGAGTCCCTTCAGGATATTCTCAATGGAAAGAGGGTTATTGTAATGGGGGTTGTATGTTCTGATAAAAAGGAAGGTTTCTCCATCTATCGTAATATTTTTATCTTCGTTATAGGTGATTACCGTTGGTTCTTGTGGAACAACAGGAAAATCCCGTGCTGTCTGACAAGAAAACATGAATAACGATAGAAATAAGATGCTGACAAAGCTGATTGGGCGCAATACAGTTGCTTGCAGTTTTTTTCCGTTTTTAGGCATATGTATAATTATGGCTACAGAGTTAAAATAGTCAATATTTTTTCAATCAATGTTTTCTGTTGAAAAGTATCATGTTGATTGACACTATTCTTTTGTGTTATGTTATTCCATCATGTGGTTGTTTGCAGTTTTTTTTGTGCCCATCATGGTTGTCCTGTATCTGTTGACCCATCAGGGAGTAGTAAATCGAGCTGCTGTTGTGGCGGGGCTTTTCATGGGGACGTTCCTTTGTGTCTTTGCCATTTTCTTTGGTTCGGGATATAGGATGTATCCCGCCTCTCTCATTGGCATCTTTTTTCCCATTTTCCTCTATGAGGTTCTTCTGCCCTTGGGTGTGTTGACTCTCATCACGTTGGTATGCTTCAAGGATGAGCTGCTGGTGCGGGCGGGGGCCCTCATGCCGGTTTTCCTTGGGTTCTTTTGTCTTTACACCCCCTTCAGGCTCTTCTTCAGGTCGGAAACCTTGTCTGGATTCACCCTGTTCCTGAAGCCGGTGCTGCTGTTCTGCTGTGTGGCCGGTGTTGCCTGCGCCATAAAGCTGCTGATGGACTATTTTGCCCACAGGAAGCAGATGATGCAGGGGCAGGATGGCAAGAAGAATGGGCGTGCATTGCCTGCTGTTGTCGGTGTCTGCGGTCTTGCCAGTGCTGTGGTTCCGGCCTTGGCGGAGGCCTTGTGGTACTCTGGTGCATCTCTTGTGCTGTGGGGTGGGGTGGGTGTCGTATGCCTCTGCTCCACCGGGTTTCTGCTGGCGTGCAGCCACAGAGGAATGACCTCCAACTAGAAAAATCTTGTTTCAAATAAAAATGCCCGAAGGCATCCTTGGCAAGCTATCCTTGCTGGATGTCCTCCGGGCATTTTCTGCTTTGGGAGGGGGCATTAGGCCTGGCCAGCTGAACCAAGGACCTCCTTGTTCTTGTGCATGTACAGGTTCTTCAACTCGTCTCTGGCAGGTCCCAGGTACTTGCGAGGATCGAACTCTTCGGGATGCTCGGCGAATACTTTGCGGATGGCGGCTGTCATGGCCAGGCGTCCATCTGAGTCGATGTTGATCTTGCAGACGGCTGACTTGGCTGCCTTTCTCAACTGCTCCTCAGGAATGCCAACGGAGTCGGTGAGCTTTCCGCCGTACTTTTCGATTTCCTTTACATACTCAACGGGAACGGAGGATGATCCATGGAGGACGATGGGGAATCCGGGAAGCTTCTTCTCAATCTCCTCAAGGATGTCGAAGGCCAAGGGAGGGGGAATCAGAACGCCGTCTGCATTGCGGGTGCACTGCTCAGGCTTGAACTTCTGACGACCGTGGCTTGTTCCGATGGAGATGGCTAGGGAGTCTACGCCGGTCTTGCTGACGAAGTCTTGTACCTCCTCGGGCTTTGTGTAGTGGCTTTCCTCGGCGCTCACATCATCCTCAACACCAGCCAGAACCCCCAGCTCACCTTCGACGGTGACATAGTTCTCGCGGCTGTGGGCATATTCGCAGACCTGCTTGGTGAGGGCGACGTTTTCGTCGTAGGGGAGGTGTGAACCGTCAATCATAACAGAGGAGAAACCGCTGTCGATGCAGTCCTTGCACAATTCGAAGGAATCACCATGGTCAAGGTGCAGTACGATGGGGATGTCATAGCCAAGCTCATTGGCGTACTCTACAGCACCACGAGCCATGTTCCGCAGCAAGTTTTTGTTGGCGTACTTGCGGGCACCGGAAGAAACCTGGAGGATAACAGGAGACCTTGTTTCTACACAAGCCTGGATGATGGCCTGGAGCTGCTCCATGTTATTGAAGTTGTAGGCGGGAATTGCATATCCGCCCTTGATGGCCTTGGCAAACATTTCCTTTGTGTTCACAAGACCAAGTTCCTTGTAGTTTGTCATGCTTGACTCCTCTGAATAATTATATATCGAATAATATGCCTTTAGGGGAAAATAATCAAGGGCGGACTAGGAAAAAGAAAAAAAGAGGAAAAAGAGTTTGACAAAGATATGTTGAAGAAATATAATGGTGACGATAATAGTGTAACTATATCTTTTCAGTTCATTAAAGGAGTTTTGGATGAAGCAGGGCGTTTGTGTCTTTGTGAGTCTCGTTCTTATGGTCTTGTTCTGTGTCCCGGTTTTCGGACAGCCTAGCGTTAAGAGCGTGGAAACAATCAGTATTGATAATTTTGATACTGCTGATGAGATGGGTTGGACATGGGATTACCAGGCCAGCAGGTTCGTGACGGAAGGATATCCCAAGGTGGGATATTTTGATGGTATGCCTAGTTCTCTGATTCATTTGAGAAAAGATGGCGATCCTGATGCCAAGGTTCTTGGTGTGAAGGTTCTGTTCGACCGCAAGGGTGACAACTGGTTCGAGATTTTCCCCACCACCACTGGTGATGATGGTGAAACAAAGAACCACGAGATTCCCATGATCGGAACCGTAAACCAGATTGACTTCTGGGTATGGGGTGCCAACTACCTGTACTTCGTTGAGGTTCTGGTGCGTGATGCAGAGGGTCGTGTGCATGTTATTCCTGCCTGCAACACCGCTTTTGACGGATGGCGCAACATTGTGGTCAATATGCCCACCTATATCCGCCAGCAGTCCCGCATGCGTTCCGGCCCCGAAATGCTGTCCTTTGTTGGATTCAGAGTGCGGACCGATCCCAATGAGTATGTGGATGACTTCCTCATCTACTTTGACAACTTGAAGTATACAACAAATATTCTTGAGAATATCTACGATGGATACGAGTTGCGTAATGCAGATTTTGGCTCCGATGAAGGCGACGGTGGTAGTAGCAGGGGTCGCCAGACTTCTGGAACAACTGTACAGACTCAGAACCAGGAGGTTGGAGAAAAATGAAAAGACTGATTTCTGTTTTGGTTGTGGCCGCAATCTTTGGTGTGGCCTTTGCTCAGCAGGGAACCTCAAGCTTGTCAGATCCTGATCCTACAATCATTGGAGCTGATTCTGCCAAGCAGGCTCTGCGAGAGGTTTCTGTTGATTTGTTCGAGCGGGAAGGGTCTTGGAACGCCCGTATTTCCCCCGACAACGGTGTTATCACTGGTCGTTTGTTCGATGGTAGCCCCGCTGCAAAGGAGCCCATGGAGGAGAATGAAGGTCTTTCTGATGAGCGTGTCCTGGGTGTGAAGGTTGAGTTTTTCCGCCGTGGTGTAAATAGCTTCTACATCACCGCTGCTCGGCCCATCCCCATTGAGGGAATCACTAAGACTGTTTCTGTCTGGGTTGCTGGCCGTAACCAGGGCCACAGCATGTACCTGTTGGTTCAGGATTATTTCGGAAATAATTTCGAAATCTACATGGGAACACTGGCTTTCTCCGGATGGAAGAAGATGACCGTTGCCGTTCCTCCCTCACCAGATGGAGAGCGTGGAATCGTTCAGCAGAGCGCATACTACGGCGAGAAGCCCGGTCTGCGTATCGTAGGTTTCCGTGTGGACTGTGATCCCCTGTTGGCTCGTGGTTCATACTACATGTATCTGGATGACCTCCGTGCCGTTACAGATTTGTATGACATGGAGAATCGCAACGAAGATGACATGATCGACAACTGGTAATAGGTTGTGGTGTAGTTTATACTAATGAAAGACCCTTGCTCGTGCAGGGGTCTTTTCTTATTTGGAGGGCTTATGGAGCACTGGTCTTTGCTGGAGGTGTTTGATTGTGATTAATTTTAATGAAAAGAAAGGGTTTATCTGTGATATGGATGGAGTCATCTATCATGGAAATAGAATTTTGCCCGGTGTAGTTGAATTCATCAGCTGGTTGCAGCGAGAGGGAAAGGAATTTCTTTTCCTGACGAATAACAGCGGTTCCACTCCCAGAGAGTTGCAGCAGAAACTGGCTCGAATGGGACTTGAGGTGCCGGAGCAGCATTTTTATACCAGTGCATTGGCCACCGCCGCCTTCTTGAAGGAGCAGTCTCCCGGCTGTTCTGTATATGCCATTGGTGAGGCTGGGCTTTTCAATGCCCTGTATGATGCCGGTATCACCATGAACGATGTGAATCCTGACTATGTAGTGATGGGGGAGGGAAAGGCATATTCCCTGGATACCCTCACCAAGGCGACGAATTTGGTGCTGAAAGGTGCGCGACTCATCGGGGCAAACTCGGATGTGTCTGGTCCCATTGAGAACGGAATCACACCGGCTTGCAGGGCATTGGTGGCTCCCATCGAGATGGCAACCGGTACCCAGGCATATTTTTGCGGAAAGCCAAATCCTCTGATGATGCGGACGGGGTTGAAGCTCTTGGGCTGCCATTCCGGAGAGGCGGTGATGGTGGGGGACCGGATGGATACGGACATCATCTCGGGCTTGGAGAGTGGCATGTCCACCGTGCTTGTTTTGTCCGGCGTGTCCACGGAGGAAACCATCAGGACCTACGCCTATCGTCCTACCATTGTGCTGGATGGGGTGGGGGACATCGTTCGTTTGGCTGGTGAATCGAAATAATAATTCCACCTAAAATAATAAGCCCTCACCTTACTTCTTGAAGCAAGGTGAGGGCTCATTGTCTTTTGATACCAGCTATCTGGCATGCAAATCAATCAGCTGTTGATGATTTTTATTGCCTCGTCCCGTGAAATGGACTCGAACTGCTCCCGTGTCTTGAGATTCTTGAGGGTGAGGAGGTTCTGTGCCGCATCCTCTTCCTTTATCAGGATACCGTAGGGTATGCCCTTTCTTTCTGCCATGGTGTACTGGGCGGTGATTTTTTTCTGATCGGGAAACACCTCGCAGGAGACGCCAGCAGTGCGCAGTTGACTGGCTACCTTCTGGTAATGGATTGCCAGCTTTTCATCAAGGCAGAAAATCTCCACCTGCACGTGGCTTTTCTTGCGGTCTAACTTGTCCAGCTGCTCAAGTCCTGCAATGAGGCGGTCCAACCCGATGGATGACCCGACACCAGGGACACGGTCCTTCATGTAGAGGCCGGCTAGGTTGTCATAGCGGCCGCCGGAGCATACGGAACCGATGCTGGGAAGCTGGTTCAGAAAGGTTTCGTAGACAACTCCGGTATAATAATCAAGTCCGCGGGTGATGGAGGGATCCAGAACGAAGGAGTCTTGGATGCCGGTGGCCACCATCATGGCACGAATGTCACGGAGACGCTGGGAGTGGGGGGATGGTCCGCCGGCCAGGGTCTCCATCTGTTCCAGGGTGGCCTCGAAGCTTTCTTTTTGCGAGATATAGGTAAGAATTTCCTGTGAAGTCTGCGGGGAACCGGTGATTCCGTTCAGCTGAACAAGGACCTGTTCCTGGCCGATCTTTGCCAGCTTGTCTACGGTACGGAGAATGTCTTCACTTTTGTCCCCCAGGCTGTGTTTTTCCAGAAACTGGTTGAAAATTCCCCGGTGACTCATGCGGATGGTTACGTCCTCAACACCGATGGCGGCCAGAGCCGATTTCATCAGGGAAAGAATCTCGAAGTCGCTGGTGGCGCTGTCAGAGCCGACGCAGTCGAAGTCGCACTGCACGAACTCACGGTAGCGACCGGCCTGGGGCTTTTCTCCCCGCCAGACCTTGGCAATGTGGTAGCGTTTGAATGGAAAGTACAGCTCGTCCTTGTGCTCGGCAGTGAAACGGGCGAAGGGAACCGTGAGATCAAAGCGGAGCGCCACATCCCGGCCGCCGTTGTCTTGGAAGCGGAACACCTGCTTTTCAGTCTCACCATCACTTTTTCTCAGAAGAATCTCAGAATACTCCATTACTGGTGTATCAATAGGTACATATCCGTATTGGCGGAAGGTTGCTGTAAGCTTTTCTATTAGGCTGGAACGGGTAATTTCTGCTTCTGGCAAGAAATCTCGAAAGCCTTTGAGAATTCGAGGTTGTATGAGCTTTTCCATATTGATATAATAGACACATTGGGGGAAAATTTCAATTGCTTTTGACTATAGACATTGGAAACACGAATATTGTAGTGGCCTTGTTCCGGAACGGCGTCATCTTGTCCACCTGGCGGCTTTTCACGGATGTCAGGAGGACGGGTGACGAGTATGGCAGCATGCTGACCTCCTTGCTGCGAGATGACGGCCTTGACATGAAGGAGGTGGAGTATTGCGTCATAAGCTCCGTGGTGCCTGTGTTGATTGGCTCCTTCGTGAGCCTCATCGAGCAGAAGACGGGTCGAAAGCCGGTGATCATCAATCCTTCCATCTTTCCCTTGTTGCCGGTACGGATTCCTGAGACTGCCATCCATGAGATTGGCAGCGACCTACTGTGCAATGCGGTGGAAGCCTATTGCCGTTATCAATGTGCTTGTATCGTGGTGGACTTCGGCACGGCACTGACCTTCACTGCCGTCGGTGCCACAGGAGACCTGCTGGGAATTGCCATCACGCCTGGCCTGGGGACTGCCCGCAACTCCCTTTTTGAGGATACAGCCCAGCTGCCTTCCATTCCTTTGGAGGCACCGCCTTCCAGCTTGGGAACAAATACCATTCATTCCATTCAGGCGGGAATTGTGCTGGGCTACAAGAGCTTGGTGGAGGGACTCGTGCTGCAGATGAAGGAGGACATGGCTGTCCAGACAGGCATCAGTCAGGATGAGATCAAGGTGGTGGCTACCGGTGGTTTGAACAGCGTGCTAAAGCCGCTGACCGATATTTTCCAGGATGTGGACAAGGCTCTGACCCTCTGCGGACTTCACCGGATTGCGGTGATTCTGCAGGACAAGTTGCCTCAAAAGGAAGCCTCCTGATATACGCAGGGAATCGGCACTCCGTTCCAGGTGGGCAGTCTTCTCAGTTCGCGCTATTTGCAAGGGTGATGACTCCAGCTCTGCCAGTGGGCGAGGAGGATGTTGTAGTGGGTGTCATCGAGGCGTTCTCCCAGAGCTGCAAGCTGTTCCTCAAAGCTAAAGTAAAAAACTCTCACTTTCGTGAGAGCTTTTAGCGGATGATGGGAGTCGAACCCACGTCATCAGCTTGGAAGGCTGAGATAATAGCCGTTATATGACATCCGCAATGTGTGAGTTACTATATCAGTTTATTTTTTTTATGTCAAGTGCATTCAAAAAAAATATCCAAGAATTCCCTTGCTAAATGTAGCTGAATTCTTTATTCTTAGGTTATATGAGCATGTGTAAGTTTTTTAAGGTTACTTTGATGATGGTGGGCTTGGTGTCCACCCTGTTTGCGGAAATCAATACTCATGATGTTTTGTGGGATGAATTTATTGTCCTTCGTGATGCCATGTACAACAACGAGGCATCTGCCGATGGTCTTTTGCCTCTGTATGATGCGGCGGTGGCCTCTGCACGGGAGAATTTTTCTGATGATACCTTGCTGGTGGCTCTGTCCCGGTGTGAGTACATCATGGGGCGGGCATACTCATATGAGGAGAACAAGGATGCTGCCGGTGCACGGTATGATGCAGGGGATGCCTATGCGGTGCAGGCCTTGGACATTCGGGAGACTGCCACCGCCCACTTGATGCGGGGGGAGAACATCTCTCAGAACTGTTCTGTCAAGCCTGTGTCCTATGCCCTATCCCATGGAACAAAGGTGGGGGGACTGGCCAAGAAGACGCTGAAGCTTGACAAAACCTATGGTGCTGCCATGTATCTCCAGACAGCCCAGCACATTTATGCCCCCTCTCCCTTCCACAACCACAAGAAGGGGATACGGGAGATGCAGGAGATTCTGGAGGACTCTTCTGTCCGTTTGGAAAGGGATGACGAATTCAATTTGACCAGTGCCATCGGGTATGGCTACATCCAGCGGAAGGAGCCTGACGAGGCCAGAAAATGGCTGGAACGGGCTTTGGAAATCTATCCCGGTAATAAATATGTTCAGTCCTTGTTGAAAGATTTGTAGGTATACTATACAGTAGGTTTGTCATGATGAATGTTGTTGTCGAGTATTATGCCTGGATAGTGGCGCTACTCAGTGTGTATTTTCTCATCTTTGCCTTGACCAATGCCTTTTGGCTGTGGATTTATTCCAAGAAGGCTCGGGTTTTCCAGGGACCGAAGGTGTCCGTCTGCATT
>CAMGSV010000091.1 GCA_946061495.1 uncultured Spirochaetales bacterium
GCCGATTTGGTCAGGGAACTGGCTAAAATACTGAAAAGATACTAGTCTAGAACCAATATTTTTCAAGATACAGCTTCCATATCTTTTCATGATTCGTTTTATTCACAGGCTTCCGTCCTAAGTTTTTATGGGCCAATGTTGCATTGGGGTTCTGCAGAAGTTCTTTTTTGTACCTCCGTATTGTCTTTTCACTTCGCCCCAGTTTTGCTGCTGCTGTTGCAATACTGTATTCCCCTGTATTCACTTTGTTCATAATTTCTAATCGCTTTCCTTCCAAGGGACAAAATCCCTTTCGAATTATTCAAGATTGAGTGCCACCAGAAATTCTCCTTGCAAGAAGACAATTTTACCTATATACTAGTGCTATGAAGAAAATTATTATGTCATTTCTGTTTTGCCTGCTGTGCTTTGCGGCCTTTACCCTGGAGCCAGCCACGGCGGTTTTTACCGGAGAAGATTATTCAATCTATGTCACTTATTCCGAGCGAATCCAGCCGGGGGATCCCCTCTGTGTCAGAATGGACTTCACCCCCTCCCGAAAAACCATGAAGGAGCCCGGTGGCTTCACCCAGGCGGTGCTGCTTTTTGGAGAGAAGCGTAAGTCAGACTTCTTCGTGCTGAGTGGACGACAAGATTCCAACGGTGCCATTTCCCTCTGTGGAATGGTCCCCCTCTCCACCTATCAGGAGGCGGGAACCTACGATGCCACCATCATGTACAGTGCCTACGGACGGGAATTCATGAAGTTCACCCTGCCCGTTTCCGTGGAGCCGAAGGATTTTATCAGCGAGACTCTGGAACTGGACAACAGGAACACTTCCATCAAGACCGATACCAGCGCCACCCGCATGAACCAGATAGACAGGCTCAACGAGATTCTGTACACGGTGAACACCGATGCGGTCCACCAAAAAAAGCCATTTACGGCTCCCACCACCGCCACCCGCCGCACCTCCTTCTTTGGAGACCGCCGTGTGTACGCCTATACTGGCGGAGGAAGCTCCACCAGCCTCCACTACGGCATTGACTACGGCATTCCCACCGGCTCCCCGGTGGCAGCCTGCGGGGCAGGTCGGGTAGTGATGGCGGAGGACAGGATTTCCACCGGGTGGAGCGTGGTGATCGAGCACATGCCAGGTCTGTACAGCCTCTACTACCACCTTGACTCCCTGGATGTGCAGGTGGGTCAGATGGTGAAGGCTGGAGATGGAATCGGAGTGTCGGGAGCCACCGGCCTGGCCACTGGTCCCCACCTCCACTGGGAGGTACGGCTCAACGGTGAGGCCGTGAACCCCGACTTCTTTACAGAAGAAAGCTTCTTATATTTCCAATAATCTGTTGAAGGCCGCCTCGTCGATGACGGGAATTCCCAGCTGGGCGGCCTTCTTGTTCTTAGAGGAGCCGGAGCTGGTGTCGTTGGTCACCAGGTAGGACAGGCCCTTCACCACCGACGACTTGGTGGTGCCTCCCCGCTCCTTCACCAGCTGCTCCGCCTGGCTGCGTTTTATGGAAAGCTCTCCGGTAAAGCAGAAGGACATTCCTGCTAGAGAACCTCCAGATGCGGCCTCCTTCACGGTAATGAAGCCCTGCTCCACCAGGGCCAGCATCTGCTCCCTGTTGTCCGCCAAGCCCTGCACAAGATTCCCCGCAGTAACCTCCCCAAATCCGTTTACCCCACTGATATCCGCAACCGTGGCGGCCAGCAGCTTCTCCAAGGTGGAAAAACCTGCGTCGGTGAGGCGTTCCATCAGGGTCTCGCCAATTCCCTCGATGTCAAAGCCCGCCACAAAGGCCGCCAGGGAGATGGTGCTGTGGCTGGCCAGTGACTTGATGACCTTCTTGGCTCCCAGGGACTCCTTTTCCTTGGAGATACTCTCTTGATTCAGGAAGAAGGGAGTCAGGTCGGCCTCCGTCAGCTGGTAGAGGGACAGGATGGAGTCCACCTTGTGGGCCTGGAACAGGGAGTTCAGCAGAGTGGTGCCAAAGTCTCTGATGTCCAGCACGGAAATCCATTTTTCCAGCTGGTGGAGCAGCTTTTTGGGGCATTCCCTGTTGGGACAATACAGGCGAGTTCCCTCATCCACCAGGGGGGCTTGGCACTGGTCACAATGGACGGGAAATGAAATTTCTTCCAAGGCCTGCTGTTCAGCTCCCTCCGGAGCCGATACCACCGCCTCAATCTTGGGAATGATTTCCCCCCGCTTGGTCACCACCACATGGCTGCCGATTTTTACTCCAAGGCTGCGGATGGTGTTGGGGTTCACCAGGCTGGCACGCTTTACCGTGGTGCCCGCCAGCTCCACCGGGTCAAAGAGGCCCACCGGCGTGTAGGTGGCCCCCGACTCGCTCCACTCCACCTGACGGAGAATGGACACCGCCTCCTCCAAACTGAACTTGAAGGCAATCTGCCGTTCGGGACGGGCACGGGCGGCATCCTCCAGATTGATGGACCGCTCCTTCACCACCAAACCGTCAATGTCGTAGGGCAGCTGGGGCCGTCGTTCCATCACCTGGGCACGATAGTCAATCACTTCCTGTACCGACCTACAGATTGCCAACGGCACCGTGAGAAAGCCACAGGCCTTGAGCCAGGACAGCTTTTCCTCCTCGTCCACAAAGCGATGGTTCTGGAAGAGGCCGTCATAGCAGATGACCTGCAGGTGCTGGCTGCCCTCCCCGTCCTTCCGCTTCATGAGGCCGTTGGCGGCATTGCGGCAATTGGCCTTGTCGGAATAGAATTCCTGATGAATCTGCCGTGTCATAATCACCTCGCCCCGGATACCACCGGTAAGGGGAATAAGCCTCCCCTCCTGCTCCAGCCGGGGCAAGACCCCCTGCATCCTGCGGGCATTGGCGGTGATGTCGTCCCCCACGGTGCCATTGCCCCGGGTGACGGCCCGCACAAAGATGCCCTCGTCATACTGCAGCTCCAGGCTGGCACCATCCAGCTTGTACTCCACCAGATACTCGTCGTAGGGATGCTTTTCCGTCCAGGCGGTGAATTCCTCCGGGTTGGCAGCCTTGTCCTGACTGCCCATGGGAATGCGGTGGCGGACCTTGGCAAAGCTGCCGGAATCGGCTCCCACCCGGTGGAGGATGGGATTGGCGGGATCCAGCATTTTCAGCTCGTCCCACAGCTGGTCGAATGCAGCGTCGGTCACCAGAGGGTCGCCGTTGTAGTAGGCATCCTGGTATCGCACGATGAGCCTTTCCAGCTCCCGAATCCGGACCTCCTCAAAAAGATCTTTGGCCATGGCTAGTCCTCCTGCCGCACAAAAAATAGCTCACGAATCACGTGGTTCTTGTCCAGGCCCTTCTCCTCGAACCGGGTCTCCGGCCGCCACTCCTGATGGGGTGCGAATCCCTGGTACTTGTTCTTGAGGCCGGGAGTCTGATCCAGCTGCTCCAGGGCAAATTCAGCGTAGGGCTCCCAGTCGGTGGCCATGTACAGGTAGCCTCCCGGCACCAGCTTTCGTGCCAGCAGATCGGTGCGTGGCCGCTGAACCAGCCGCCGCTTGTGGTGCTTCTTCTTCTGCCAGGGATCGGGAAAGAAGATGTGGAAGGCCCCAACGGAGCCATCGGGGACCATGGTCTCCAAAACCTCCAGCGCATCGTGCTGGATGATGAAGATGTTCTCCAGATTGCGGCGGCGAATCTCACCCAAAAGCTTTCCCACCCCCGGACGGTGCACCTCCAGCCCCAGATAGTTTGTCTGCGGATTGGCCTCCGCAATGAGGGCCGTGGCCTTTCCCATGCCAAATCCAATCTCCACCACCACGTCGTTGGTGTTGCCGAAAACCTGGGCGTAGTCCAGCGGGTAATTGCCAAAGGGAATGCACCAGCGGCCGGAAAGCTCCTGGTAGTCCTTCTGCTGGGTGGCAGTCATTCTCCCGGCCCGCAGCACGAAGGTCTTGATGGTGCGGTGAACGTTTGGCTGGGTGGTATCTGTATCCATAAGTATTATTCTCCCGATTCAATATTCTGTGGTGGTAGCAAATAGCGGACCTGACGACTGGGATAGTCCAGGCAGAGGCGGAGTGATTTGGCGTTGCTGTAATCCTTCAGGATGTCTGAAAGACTTTCCCAATTGGAGCGTGCCTTGTCCAGGAACAAAAGCGTTCCCTGTCCATCCTGCTCTGCATAGACTGCTATCCTTCTGACAGGCTCGGCAGACTGGGGGGACTCATCCTGCTCCATTTTCTTCTCCAGAACAGGCTGGTCTAGTGGTAGCCCATCCACAGGACTGTAATTGAGGGAAAAGCCATCCGAAACAGTCTTTCCGGCCAAATCGGTGTAGACAACATCATATTCACCAGTGGGAATGGAGGAAAAATAGGGGGGCATCAGGTTTGCGGAGCCAGCTTTGACCATGGAGCCGTTGTAGACCACCATAGGCTTGTCAATGTACCACTGGATGCCTGTCCCCTGATGGTTCACCACCAGCTCCATGATCCGCTCCGTTCCCTCTGCCTCCTGGACAAAGACCGACAACCGTTGTTGGGAAACTGTCTGGAAATGGACATACTCGTACACCACCGTAGCCTCCACCGCAGTCAAGGCCGGGGTAACATCAGAACATCCAGAAAAAAAAAATGGAACCCAGCAAATGGAAAGGCTCAGTATGAGCGGCAAAAGGGAGCGAACGTTCATCAGAAGTTGAACACCAAGGTAATGACCATCAGATTGCTGACAGAATATTGATTCACCAGGGACTCAAACTTGACGTTCACCTTCTTGCAAGCCTCGTCCAGGTACGACAGGTAGTAGAGCCCCAGATCAACCCCCTCGGCTCCCTCCGGCAACTCCTTGTAGAAGTCGATGAGGGAACGCTTGTTCAAATCGGCTGACTTCTTGGTCTCGATACTCTCCTTCACCTCCTGAAAGCTGTCGTCCTTGTCGTAGAGGGTAATCTGCAGCCTCCCCTGCTTTCCGATGGAAGAGGAACCACCGCCCAGCCTCCAGGACAGGAAAACCAGCTCGTGCTTCTTTATCATCTCAGCAATGATCTTCTTGCGGACCTCTGGGTCATAGATGAGCGTGTCAGTATCGGGCAGCCCCTTGTACAGCTTGCGGGCTTCCTGCCGCATGTTGGAATTCTCGCAGTTGAGGGCCAGCTCCATCACCATCAGGGAGATGTACTCCGCCACCTTGCTCTTCTCCATGTAGTCCCGCAACAAGGAATGAATCCGCTGGAGAATCTCCTCAAAGCCTGGCTGGTCGTAGAATTTGGTAATGACATACCAGTTAAGCCGGCTCATGCGGTTGAGGAATTTCTCTGTCATCAACATGAACACGTTCTTTTCCTCTGGAGTCAGACTTGCATCCTCTTTGATGGAAAGCCACAAGGGATCAAGAATCCTTTTGCGAGCCTGAGAAATCACCGTCTCCTTGTTCGACAAGTGAAAGACAACCTGCCGGTCGGTGATTTTTGCTCGCTCATCTATAATTTGAGAGGGATTTGCCCTATTGTGCTTCCGCACACAGTCAGAGTCAATGAAAGCTGTATAGATTTCCTTGTCGAATTTCTTGTACAACAAGGAAAAAACCACCAGCTTGGTGAGATCCATCACATCCTGTTTGGAGGAGGAGAATTCTGGCATTGAGATTTCAAGCTTGGAAATGTAGTCCACCAGAATCATCTGCTGGATTGTCTGGGGAGAGAATGAATCTAGTGAAATGCCATATTCCTCTATTGTATCCGCTAGCTTTATCCGCAACAGCTTCTTCTTGTTCTGGATAAAATGGGATGCGCCCTCTTCCGTCAGAATAACCTTGAGCGGTAAGGTAAGAAGTGTCTTTTTCGTGGATTCACTCACATCAAAACTCCTGAAGGTTCTTATACACAAAGGGTTTTTGGAAACCCATTATACACAAAGGGACTTGCATTGTAAACAAGAATCAATATAATCAGATACATGAATATCGGAAGATTTTCATTGATTTCACTACTGTTCCTGTCCATAGCTGGTGTTTTTTTTGCCCAGAATTCCCCGGAGATAGAAATATCCAATCGACTCTATACTCATCTTGCGGAGGGAGGTTTTAGCCCCACCAAGCAATTGCTGGCTGCCGAGGGAAGCTTCCCCTATTCCATCCTGCTCCGCCATGACAACCAAACAGACCGTCAGGACCTGGAAGTAAACAGGCTCATCATCACCATGCCCCAGGATATGGCCCTGCAATACCTTCAAGAAACTGTTTCCCTCCTCAAAAAGATGGAGGATGCCACCATATCAGTAACACTGGCTCTATTGGCCAACGAGAGACCACCATTTCCAAGGGAGGAAGGTGCTCCTGCAGAGCAGCAGTGGCATCCCAGTGGCTCCCAAATATTGCTGGACAACACAGCAGACGCAGACTCCTGTGCCATCGTCATGCTGGAAACTCCCATCCAGCCACCCAAGCAGGTGACGGTGGTGCCCGGAGCCAACGGCATGATGACGCCCCTATGGCTTCTCCAGCAGCTGCCGCTGCCAATTCCCCACAACTCCCTCATTACCTACCGACTGAATCTGGCGGCAGAGAACCCTGTGCTGGCTCCATTCTTCCAGGCGGGCATGGCGGCAGTGGCCGTCAAGCTCGACCCCAGCCAAGGTGAACAGGCCCAGGAGGTCTTTTCCGCCCTGGAGGCCATGGTACAGGAGTTCACCTCCGTGGAAAGTGCAGAAGGCTCCAGCGAGAACTACATGGTTTTCTCATTGCTGGACAATTTCTGGATTGGAGAGGAAATCTTTATACTACTGTACCTCGTCATTACCATACTGGTGTTGGCACTCCTCAGCGGCTTCTCTTTCATCGGCAGGAGGGGAGCGGCAAATAGGCGAGCATTCTTTAAAATCTGGCACCTGATTCCCATTACCATCCTCCTGTCAACCCTCTTCCTGTGGTTGGGACAATTGGTGGCCACCAGTTTTATCGAGGCAGCTCCCGCCAACACCTTTGCAATCATGGGGATAAAGACGATTTTCTCCTTCATCACCATATCCCTGCCATTTATCTTTCATCTACGACTGCGGCTGAATATCTCCCAGTTTGTCTACGGCTACCTTCTGACCTTAGTGGCAGCCATGAACGTGTTCATCTTCACCTCAATAGACCTCGTGCTGCTGTTTGTTTTCGTGATGGAATACATCGTCATCTATTTCGGCCGCCTGACACGACGCATTGTCCCCCTCGTGGTGGCATCCCTGGTGATGCTGCTGCCCTTCATTCCCTACGCACTGAATATCCTGGAATACGCCTCTCGGGACAAGCTCCTGTCAATGGCCTACTGCGGAATCTGGGGAAACATCCTCTATTCCTGTATCCTCACCCCCTTCCAAATCATGTGGCTACGAATTCTAGGACGCATTGATTTATTTGGTACACATAGAAATATTTCCCGTTTCAGAATGTTTGCCGCTGTAGGACTGACCATGGGTGCCCTGGTTGTCTCCATGACCCTGCTGGTAGGTCTTGGATCCCTGCTGCTGTACCGAACCATTCCAGGCATGAAGGAATCAGAAACGGAAAAAACTCCCCAGGGATACATCCTGGTGGAGAGCGAGGAGCCCGTGCCGCTGAACATTTCCGTGGGGCAGACCGGCTACCTTGAGCTGCGGTCCGTGACAGTGGAGATAGACGCTGATCTGCCTGTCCTGCGATTCGACCTGGAGGTCCGTTCCCCTGGAGGCCTCCCCGTCTATGACTCCGTACTGGACTTCCAAACGACGCAGGAGGCAGATGGCTCAGAACAAGTATTTGTGTCACGCTTCTTGATTCCAGACTATCCTGCGGAACAGAATTCCCTCCAGTACACCGCCGACAACAGTTTGAGCCAGATTGTCAAGGTCACCGTCTATCTGAAGGTGGGAGAGAATCAGGCTACTGCGGTGGAAAAGCTGGTTGCCTTGCCACCGCTGGCCGTGCCAACCCTGGGAGACCTGTCCTGATGTTCCTCCACGTTGATCTGGACGCCTTCTTCGCCTCGGTGGAGCAGCTGGACAATCCAGAGCTGCGAGGCAAGCCGGTGATTGTGGGGGCCATGCCCGGCAGCAAGCGGGGTGTGGTGGCGGCGGCATCCTACGAAGCCAGGAAATACGGTGTCCACTCCGCCATGCCCATAGACCGGGCCTACCGGCTCTGCCCCCAAGGAATCTACCTGCGGTCAAACATGGCCCGCTACCGGGAAAAGTCCCAGGAGGTGATGGCAATCTTTGCGGAATTCTCCCCCGACGTGCAGCAAATGTCCATAGACGAAGCCTTCATCGACCTGACGGGCACCCAGCGGCTCTTTGGCCCCCCGGAGGAAACGGCAATGGCAGTCAAGCGACGGGTGCTAGAGGCCACCGGGCTCACCGTCTCCGTAGGCCTTGCCAGCAACCGCTACGTGGCAAAGATTGCCTCCGGCATGTCCAAGCCCGATGGCTTTTTCCACGTGCCGACGGGACAGGAGCAGGCCTTTATGGAGACACTGCCCCTGCACAAGGTGTGGGGTGTGGGAGAAAAGCTGCTGGAACGGCTGAAATCCCACGGCATCCACACCGTATCGGAGGCTCTTGCCCTGCCCTTGCCAACCCTGGAGCGATTTTTGGGACACGCCAGCGCCCAGTTCCTCTACAACGCCCTGCGGGGCATGGAGGCCGCCACCTTTCGAGACGCACCCCAGTCCCGCTCCATCAGCGCCGAAAACACCTATGAGGATGATTTGATGGAGCGGTACACCATCGGCACCGCCCTGATGGATCTATGCCAGAATGTCATGTTCCGCCTCATGAAGGAAGATTGGAAGAGCAGGACCGTCTGTGTGAAAATCCGCTACAACGACTTTACCACCACCAGCATCCAGGAAACAGGGCCACGGTACATCGCCTCGGCAGACGACCTGTTCCAGCGGGCCTCCGCCCTCTTTGACAAGCGATATAACGGAAGAGGCATCCGGTTGCTGGGGGTAGGCGCTCTGAATCTGGAGCCGGGACAGGAGCCATTGCAGGCGGAACTCTTTGACTTTGGTCAGGAACGCCACCACAAGCTGGAGGAGGTGGTCCTGCAGCTGAAGGCAAAGAACCCGAACCTTCCCCTCACCAAGGCCCGCCTCCTGAGAAAGTCATCCAAGGCAAACGCCTCGGAAAAGGGCGAGGATTGACGAAAAAGATCAAAAAAAAAGTTGTATTTGCCTTGACACAAACACCTGTTCATGGTAATATCACCATACATTGCATTCCCCGATTGTGTAATGGTAGCACCTCAGATTCTGGTTCTGATTGTGGGGGTTCGAGTCCTCCTTGGGGAAAACAAAAAAAACGTGAAGCTTTGGTCCCTTCGTCTATCGGTTAGGACAAAAGATTCTCAATCTTTAAAGAGGGGTTCGATTCCCCTAGGGACTGTGAGGCTTGGTTTTCCAAGCCTTTTATTTTTTTAAAACTGTTC
>CAMGSV010000092.1 GCA_946061495.1 uncultured Spirochaetales bacterium
TGCAACCATGGTTTTTGCCGGCGGCGCAAAGGAAGCCGCTTCCGGTGAGAAGGTGTACAAGATTGGTGTTGTCCAGCTGGTGGAGCATGCCGCCCTGGATGCATCCTACAAGGGATTTGTGGACGGTCTTGCAGAGGCTGGTTTGGTGGACGGACAGAACATCAAGATTGACTACCAGAACGCCCAAGGGGAGCAGGCAAACTGCGTTACCATTGCCCAGAAGTTGGTAAATGATCGTTCTGACTTGATTTTGGCTATTGCTACCCCCGCAGCTCAGGCTGTTGCTAACTTAACTCGAAATATTCCTATTCTTGTTACTGCTGTTACCGACCCAGCTTCTGCTCAGTTGGTAAAGTCCAACGAGATGCCCGGTACCAACGTTTCTGGAACCTCTGACCTGACTCCCGTTGAGGCTCAGATCAAGCTGGCAAAGCAGATGGTTCCCAACTTGAAGACCATTGGTTTCCTGTATTGCTCCAGCGAGCAGAACTCCAAGTTCCAGATCGACATCGCAAAGAAAGTGTGCGATGAACTGGGAATCGCATACGTGGATGCCACCGTGTCCAACTCCAACGAGATTCAGCAGGTGACCCAGAGCCTGGTGGGCAAGGTGGATGCCATCTATGCTCCCACTGACAACATGATTGCCGCTGGTATAGCCACCGTTGCCTTGGTTGCCGTTCCTGCAAAGCTTCCCGTATTCTGCGGTGAGCAGGGCATGGCCGAGCTGGGTGGACTTGCCACCTACGGCATCAACTACTATGAGCTGGGCAAGCAGACTGCCAAGCAGGCGGTGGCCATCCTGAAGGAAGGCAAGAAGCCCGCCGAAATGCCCATCGAATACCTGGCCAACGGCGACTTGTACGTAAACATGGAAAATGCACAGGCAATTGGAATTACTATTCCTGAAGAAATTGCTGCTCAGTTGAAATAAACTGTTCCATAGGATACAGCAAGCCCAAGTTTTAGGACTTGGGCTTTTATTTTAGGAGGACTTTGTGTGGCTTATTTCTGCTTTGGCATCTGCGGTGTTTGCTGCCCTTACTTCAATTCTTGCTAAAATCGGCATTGAAGGTGTGAATTCAACCTTAGCAACAGCTATTCGCACTCTGGTGGTAGTGGCCATGGCTTGGGTAATGGTACTTGTCACCCAAACCCAAGGCGGCATTCACGAGATTAGCAGAAAAAGTTGGCTTTTTTTAGTTCTATCAGGTTTGGCCACAGGAGCTTCTTGGCTATGCTACTACAAGGCACTACAAATCGGTATGACCACAAAGGTTGTGGCTGTGGACAAATTCAGCGTGGTAATAACCATGGTAATGGCCTTTGTTTTTTTGCACGAAGCCTTTACTATTAAGTCCATTATCGGCTGCCTCTTAATTGGAGCAGGAACCTTAGTAATGGTACTTTAGTCAGAATCAACCGATGACATTATCACCAAAATTTGTTAGAATGGGTGTCGATTTCTGCTTTGATTAAGCGGAAAATCCTATAAATCAACAAGGAATAACGCATGGGTATCTTACTTGCCGTGCAGGGTGCCGCCTCCCAGGGTGTCCTGTGGGGAATCATGGCTTTGGGACTGTACATCACCTTCAAGGTGCTGGACTTTGCGGACTTGACTGTTGACGGGAGCTTTGCCTTGGGTGGCGCCGTCTCGGCAGTCCTTCTGGTCAATGGATGGAATCCCCTCCTCTCCCTTCTGGTGGCCTTCTTGGTGGGAGGCATCTCCGGCATTGTTACCGGCTTGCTCCACACCAAGCTGGAGATTCCCGGCATTCTGGCTGGTATCCTCACCATGATTGCCCTTTATTCCATCAATATACGGGTGATGGGTCAGGCCAACACTCCCCTGCTGGGTGTGGACACCCTGATGTCACAGATAGAAGTCGCCTTCGGCATTGACCGCACCCTCAGCTCCCTCATCAGCGGCCTCATGTTCTCTGTAATCATCATCTTGGTGCTGTATTGGTTCTTCGGCACGGAGCTGGGCAGCGTCATCCGGGCCACAGGAAACAACGAGCGGATGGTTCGTGCCCAGGGCGTGAACACGGACAACATGAAGATTATCGGACTGATGATTTCCAACGCCCTGGTGGCCCTGTCCGGTGCCATGGTGGCCCAGAGCCAGGGCTATGGGGACGTGGGAATGGGGACGGGAACCATCGTCATCGGTCTGGCCTCCATCATCATCGGTGAGGTTATTTTTGGCAAGCGGTTCTCCTTCTGGTACCACCTCATGTCCGTTGTGATGGGCTCCATCATCTACCGCATCATCATCGCAGTGGTACTGCAGCTGGGCTTGAAGTCCACCGACTTGAAGCTGCTGACTGCAATCATCGTGGCATTGGCCCTGGCGCTGCCCGTGCTGAAGAAGAAGTTCAAGAAAACGAAGGCGGTACCCCAATCCCAAGGAGGCCAGACATGCTGACACTGACCCATGTATCAAAGACATTCAATCCGGGAACCATCACCGAGAAGCGGGCCCTGAAGGACATCAGCTTGGAGCTGAAGGAAGGGGACTTTGTTTCCGTCATCGGAGGAAACGGTGCGGGAAAATCCACCCTGCTGAATCTCATTGCCGGTGTCCATATGTCAGACAGCGGTTCCATTCTGCTGGACAACATCGATGTCACCACCTGGAAGGAGCACAACCGGGCAAAGTTCCTGGGCCGTGTCTTCCAGGACCCCATGATGGGAACCGCCGCCAACATGAGCATTGCGGAGAACCTGGCCCTGGCCTACCGCCGTGGCAAGAAGCGTGGTTTGAAGTGGGGCGTAACCCACGGTGAAACAAAGATTTACAAGGAGCTGCTGGCCCACCTCGACCTGGGCTTGGAAAACCGCATGGACTCCAAGGTAGGACTCCTTTCCGGCGGACAGCGGCAGGCCCTGACGCTGCTGATGGCCACCCTCCAGAAGCCCCGCCTGTTGCTGCTGGACGAGCATACCGCCGCATTGGATCCCAAGACTGCCGCCAAGGTGCTGGAGCTGACAGACGAAATCATCGGCAGGGACAAGCTCACCGCCTTCATGGTGACCCACAACATGCGGAACGCCATCCACTACGGCAACCGCCTCATCATGATGCTGGAGGGAAACATTGTCTACGACGTGTCTGGGGAGGAAAAGAAGAATCTTCAAGTCTCCGACCTGCTGCAGAAGTTCCACACCGTCAGCGGCAACGACCTTGCCAACGACAGAATGCTGCTGAGCTAGTGGTTGGGAGTGAGGCCTTAGCACTCACTCCTAAATCCCGCTTCTCACGCCTCCTCCCACGCACTTGACGGTCACCCGCATCCCAGGGAGAATCCGCTGGTCTCCTTCCCCCTTGCATTTTCCTTTATGTATTGTAGAATAATGGTATGCCTTTGTTAAGTGAATTTTTTGGAATTAAGATTTATATTTATTGGGATGACCACGTTCCTCCTCATTTTCATGCTGAATATAACGGTCATCAAGTTTTAGTAGATATTGAGGAGAATGTTGTTATTAAAGGTGTATTACCAGCTAATAAGTTAAAACTGGTTCTTGGTTGGGCGGAACTCCATCACAATGAGTTGGTGGATTGTTGGAACAAAGCAAAACTTAATCAAATGCCCACCAGAATTGAGCCACTTCACTAATGGAGGATGAGATGCAAGTCGTACAAGTTTATCCCATGGAAAATTATGATGTAGCCGTTTACTTTGCTGATGGAAATATTAAAAAGTACAATGTATCACATCTGGTTGGAAAAGGTGTATTCTCGGTGTTGGAAGACGTGAATTTTTATAAAGAGAATTGCACTGTTTTGAATGGAACCTTAGCATGGACATTGGATGGCACCTACGACCCATATAATTGCTTGGATATAGATCCCGTGATGATTTATCAAAATGGCCTTGCTATTCCTGATCCATTGAAGGAGCTTGCGTAGGTGGCTATCTCCTGTAGTGTTTGGGAACTCGAAGTTGGAACTGCGAACTGAATCTTCCACCACTTTTACATTCAGGGCACCCATGCTATACTGCTTCCATGACACAGACAGAACAGCAGCGGGCCGCAAAGAGGTTCAGCCAAGATTGGCAGGGGAAAGGATACGAAAAGGGAGAGAGCCAGAAGTTTTGGCTGGATCTCCTGTGCAACGTGTACGGAGTGCAGGACTTCGCCAATTTTGTTTATTTTGAGAACCAAATAAAGGAACAGTTCACCGATAAAACCATCACAAACTTCATAGACATCTACATTCCCTCCACCAAGGTGATGATAGAGCAAAAAAGTCAAGACAAAGACCTGCACTCCCCCGTCAGGCAGTCTGACGGCTCACTCCTGAATCCCTTCCAACAGGCACGGAAATACATTGCAGGACTGCCCCTGTCGCAACATCCCCGCTGGGTAGTCACCTGCAACTTCAAGTCATTTCTGGTGTACGACATGGAAAATCCCAATGGGGAGCCAGAAGAAATCCTCTTGGAAAATCTTGAGAAGGAATACTATCGGCTTTCTTTTTTGACGGACCCAGGCAATATCCATCTCAAAAAGGAGCTTGAAATCTCCAAGAAGGCAGGAGACATCATCGGCGAAATCTATGATGCCATCCTGAAGCAGTACAAAGATGCAGACAATCCAAGTCCTGCCACCCTCAAAAGCCTCAATATGCTCTGTGTGCGCATTGTGTTCTGCCTGTATGCCGAGGATGCAGAAATATTTGGACACAAATCCATGTTTGGCGACTACCTTAAACAGCAGGACGCCAAAAATCTGCGGCGAGCCTTGCTGGACCTGTTTCTGGTTCTGGACCAAAAAGAGGATGAGCGGGATGAATATCTGGAAGAAGGCCTTGCTGCCTTTCCCTACGTGAACGGAGGACTTTTTACCGAGGCGGACAGGACCATCCCCCAGCTGACCGAAGAAATCAAGGAGCTTTTGGTACGCCACGCCTCCAGCGAGTTTGACTGGAGCGAGATCAGCCCCACCATATTCGGCGCAATCTTTGAGTCCACCCTGAACCCGGAGACCAGACGCTCCGGCGGAATGCACTACACCAGCATCGAGAACATCCACAAGGTCATAGACCCGCTGTTTATGGACGAGCTATGGAAGGAGTTTGAGGAGCTGACACAAATCAAAACAACCACCACCCGCATAAGCAAAATCAAGGAGTTCCACAAAAGGCTTGGCACCCTCAAATTCCTTGACCCCGCCTGCGGCTCAGGAAACTTTTTGACAGAAACCTATCTCAGCCTCCGCAGGTTGGGAAATGAATGCATCAAGGCAGAGCTGAACATAGGAGAGGGAGAGCTTCCCCTTGCCTACAATGACGATGATTTGATCCAGGTGTCCATCCAGCAGTTCTACGGCATAGAAATAAATGATTTTGCCGCAGTTGTGGCAAAAACCGCCCTGTGGATTGCAGAAAGCCAGATGCTGAGGGAAACCGCAAAGCTCCTCAACAAGGACCTCAATTTTTTGCCCCTGAAATCCTATGCCAACATCGTAGAGGGAAACGCCCTGCGCCTTGATTGGGAAAGCCTTGTGCCAAAAAATGAGCTGCATTACATTTTGGGAAATCCTCCCTTTGTGGGATATGCTTACCAGTCAAAAGAACAAAAAGACGACCTTGAATCTGTAATGAAAGGCTTTGGTAAGAATATTGATTATGTTGCAGGCTGGTATTATAAAGCTGCCCAGATGATGCAGGGGACAAATATACAGGCTGCACTCGTTTCGACCAATTCAATAACTCAGGGCGAACAGGTTGCTGCAATCTGGAAGCCCATGTTTGAAAAATTCGGAATGCATTTTGATTTTGCGTGGCGAACCTTCAGATGGGATAGCGAAGCGAATATAAAAGCCCATGTGCATTGTGTAATTATTGGGTTTAGCTGCTTTGACAAGACAAAATCTGCAAAGAAAATTTTTCTTAATGAGTCACAATTTATTGAAGCAAAGAACATCAACGGTTATCTGCTTGATGCACCAACTATTTTTATTGAAAAAAAATCGAAGCCGATTTGTGATGTGCCTGAAATGTTAAGAGGTAGTCAGCCTACAGATGATGGAAATCTCATTCTTTCGATTGATGAAAAAGAAGAGTATATCAAAAAAGAACCACAAGGAGAAAAATTCCTTAGACCTTTTATGATGGGAAAAGATTTCATCGAACGAAAACCCCGCTGGTGTTTTTGGCTTGTAGATACAAATCCTTCCGAATTAAAGAAATGCCCCATCCTCATAGAGCGCATTGAAGCAGTACGAGACTTTCGAGCGAAAAGTACTAAAGCTGCAACAAGACAAAAAGCAGAAACGCCTACTTTGTTTGATGAAATCAAAGATTGCAAAACAAACTATGTCGCAATTCCCGTTGTTTCATCAGAACGAAGAAGATATATTCCTATTGAATATCTTACTGCTAATATTATTGCAGGAAATAAACTCTTTCAAATGCCGAATGCAACACTTTTTCATTTTGGTGTTCTTACATCAAACATCCACATGGCATGGATGAGAGCCGTTTGTGGACGATTAAAGAGTGATTACAGCTACTCAAACACCATCGTGTACAACAACTTCCCGTGGTGCAATCCAACGGAAGCACAAAAAGCAAGAATCGAGCAAACTGCCCAGGCAATTCTGGACGCACGGGCAAAATATCCAGAGGCAAGCCTTGCTGACCTGTATGACGAACTGACCATGCCGCCGGAACTCCGCAAAGCCCACCAAGCCAACGACAAAGCAGTGATGCAGGCCTACGGATTCAGCATCAAAATGACAGAATCAGAGTGCGTGGCACAGTTGTTCAAGCTGTACGAGAAGTTGGCAGAGGGGAAGTGATGTACACACCGCCGTTTACGATTACATCAAAAATCATTACGCTGGTTGCAGATATTTCAGCACAGATTGAACGCTCTGCAATCCGCCTTGAAATGGAAGATGCCCTTCATCTTCGAAAAACCAATCGTATCAAAACAATTCATTCTTCCCTTGCAATCGAAGGCAATAAACTGACTGAATCTCAAGTTAGCGACATTATTGACGGAAAGCATGTTGTTGCTCCTCCCCGCGACATTCAGGAAGTCAAAAACGCAATTGCAGCTTATGATATGATAAGTTCACTTAATCCCTTTGACTATAAAGATTTGCTCAAGGCCCACGGTGCTATGATGAATGCACTTGTAGACAATGCAGGAAAATTCCGTTCTGGCGGGGTAGGAGTGTTTGAGGGAAGCCAGTGTATTCATCTTACTCCACCTGCAGAGCGTGTACAGCTTTTGATTTCTGATTTGTTTGAATGGCTTCAAGTAGCGGACGACCATCTGTTAATAAAATCCTGTGTGTTCCACTATGAGTTTGAGTTTATTCATCCTTTTGAAGACGGTAACGGCAGAATAGGACGGCTCTGGCAGTCGCTTATTTTGGGAAAACTTCATCCGCTTTTTTTGCAGCTTCCGGTGGAAAATATCGTGTATGCTCACCAGCAAGATTATTACAACGCAATCAATAAAAGCACAGAAGAGGCTCAATGTGGTTCGTTTATAGAGTTCATGCTGGAAAAAATCCTTGAAACCCTCAAAAGCCATCAGGGAAGCGAGCTTTCAAGAACCGATACTTCTTTGACAGAACGGCAACAGAAGATACTCCAACTTCTGAACGAAAATGTCGCATTAAATGTCGCAACAAATGTCGCATTAAATTCAAATGATTTGGCAGAAAAACTTGGCGTAAGCCGCAAGACTATAGAACGTGATATGACAGTTTTGCAGGAAAAAGGTCTTGTTCAGCGAGTCGGCAGTAATAAAACTGGACACTGGGAGCTTGTGAAGAAAAATATGCGGTAATGGCGGCCTACGGATTCAGCATCAAAATGACAGAATCAGAGTATGTGGCACAGTTGCTCAAGCTGTACGAGAAGTTGACGGAGTGAGGAGTTAGGACACGCTCCTCAATACAACGCCGCCCGCAAAAACAAAGCGAAACCCATTAGGTTTGCACAAAAACCTGTGGCAATAGCATTTGACGAAAGGATGTGCTTGTGCTATAGTAAAAAAGAGGAAACGCTCAAGTTCCTTTGGTCGTCTCCACGTTTTTTTTGTGCAAAGCCGCCAATAGTTTGTCAGACTGGGGCGGCTTTATTTTTACTCAATTACATTTTCAGGTAAGAGAGCAAGCTCAGAATCAAAAGTGCCAAACTAATGGCCAACGAAATGATTTCGTACTTCGTCATCCTAGAGCCTCCCTTGTCAATTATTTCCGGCAGAACCAGATTTGAGTTCGGGAGTACGCCGCCTGAACTTAGGCATTTCCAATGAAGAAAGTATATCGCATCAGTTGCACATTGTAAATATGGACAAAAGTAAAAATAATGCAACCAAGGAAGGAGTGAGGAGTTGTTCCCCAGTACCAACGCCGCTCACAAAGACCTGTGGCAATAGCATTTGACGAAAGGATGTGCTTGTGCTATAGTAAAAAAGAGGAAACGCCCAAGTTCCTTTGGTCGTCTCCACGCTTTGACTAAAAGCCGCTTCGTTTTGAGGACTGGGCGGCTATTTTTTTACTCTTTGTCTTTACCCTTAGGGTAGGAAAGAGCTACGAAAACAGTGTTAATCACGGTGGCGACACACGTCACCAAGCCAATGACCAATTCAGCTGTCATTCGCACGCCTCCTTCAATCTCGTATTCCGACAAAAGCCGGCAGAGTTCGGGAGACGAACCGCCTGAACTTAGGCATTTCCAATGAAGAAAGTATATCGCATCAGTTGCACAATGTAAATATGGACAAAAGTAAAAATAGTGCAACCTGGGAAAGGATTTAGGACTCGTCCCTCAATACCAACGTCGCCCGCAAAAACAAAGTGAAACTCATTAGGTTTGAACAAAGACCTGTGACACTCATTTGACGAAAGGATGGGCTTGTGCTATAGTAAAAAAAGAGGAAACGCCCAAGTTCCTTTGGTCGTCTCCACAGTTGTTTGACAATAGCCGCACAAGTTGAGGGACTAGGCGGCTATTTTTTTACTCTTTGTCTTTACCTTTAAGGTAGGAAAGAGCTACGAAAACAGTGTTAATCACGGTGGCGACACACGTCACCAAGCCAATGACCAATTCAGCTGTCATTCGCACGCCTCCTTCAATCTCGTATTCCGACAAAAGCCGGTAGAGTTCGGGAGACGAACCGCCTGAACTTAGGCATTTCCAATGAAGAAAGTATATCGCATCAGTTGCACA
>CAMGSV010000093.1 GCA_946061495.1 uncultured Spirochaetales bacterium
TCTATAATATTTATGAACGCTTTTTCACGGAGATTGAATGGAGAACCAAACCACCACAAAATTTAAACGTTGGGAAGACTTGGATATTACCGATGACTTTATCTTCACCAGAGTCATGCGGAATAAGAGGCTCTGCCGCACCTTACTGGAGATGATTCTCAAGGTTAAAGTGGGGAAAATACAGTTCCTCACCAGCCACCACGCCATCCAGATTGCCCCCAACGCCAAGGGAATTATCATGGATGTATATCTCAAGGATGAGAACAAAGTCATCAATGTGGAAATGCAAGCTTCAAACCACGGAGACCTTCCCCGCAGAGCCCGCTACTACCAAGCCGCCGCCGACATTGACACCACACCAAAAGGTTCCCAGTACAGCGACCTAAAACAAAACTACGTTATCTTTATTTGCACTTTTGACCCTTTCCACCAAGGAAAGCCCATCTACAGCTTCCAGAACTACTGCATCAATTATGGTGAACCAATCCCCTTGGAAGATGGTACTGAAAAGATTTTCTTGAACACCACCGCCAAAGACCTCAGTAACCTTGACCTAGATTTACGCTTATTTTATGATTATATCAAAGGTGAAGTTGCACAAACAGCCTTCACCAAGAAACTGGATGCCACAATTGCTCGTATGAAGCAAGAAAAGGAGGAACGAAATATGTATCTTACCTACACTTCCCGCATGATGGAATGTCGCCGTGATGGTTATGAAGAAGGTTTACACACGGGGTTGACCACTGGCAGAGAAGAGGGCATCTCCATCGGACTGGAGCAAGGGCTGGAACGTGGAGCCTACCAAACCAAGCTGGAAACCGCAAAACTCCTCCTTAATTACGGTGACCCTCCAGAGAAAGTTGCTATTTGCACCAATCTTCCGCTGGACGTTGTACAGGGCTTGTTATAAAAATTCAAGTAAAAACCTGTACAAACAGACTTCACCAAGGAGCTGGATAAATCCATTACTCGTATGAAGCAAGAAAAGGAGGAACGAAACATGTATCTTACCTACACATCCCGCATGATGGAATGTCGCCGTGATGGTTATGAAGAAGGTTTACATACTGGATTGACCACTGGCAGGGAAGAAGGTATTTCCATTGGGCTGGAACGTGGAGCCTACCAAACCAAGCTGGAAACCGCAAAACTCCTCCTTAATTACGGTGACCCTCCAGAGAAAGTTGCTATTTGCACCAATCTTCCGCTGGACGTTGTACAGGGCTTGTTATAAAAATTCAAGTAAAAACCTGTACAAACAGACTTCACCAAGGAGCTGGATAAATCCATTACTCGTATGAAGCAAGAAAAGGAGGAACGAAACATGTATCTTACCTACACTTCCCGCATGATGGAGTGTCGCCGTGATGGTTATGAAGAAGGTATTTCCATCGGGTTGGAACAAGGAGCCTACCAAAACAAGATGGAGACGGCAAAAGCATTCCTATCTGAGGGGGCTGGCTCCCCAGATGGTTGCCCGCTGCACCAAACTTCCACTGGAGACGGTGCAGCAGCTGGCCGGAAACAGCTGAGCCGCCCCCCAAAGAAAAGCCCCCCGCCGTGGCCGGTGCGCCACAGCGGGGGGCCACTCTCCAGGAAGGGAGCGTGGGGATTAGTTTGCTCTGTCGGCTGCATACCCCATCACTGACGCTTCACCGACGTTAGGAACCGTTGCCATCTTAATGACTGAATCATTGCTATAGAGATGCACTCTATAGCCTCCATACGTTGCAATAACGTTGTCCTTACCGCAATCCATCCTTGTTGCCAAAAGATGAAAGAATAAAGATGTTTTTGCAAGCATGAAAGTGTCCTGTACGTGTGGCCGGTCAAAGACCAGCCGTTCGGTTCAGGGCTACTGCTCCATTTCCTTAAGTCTACGCTTCTCCTCTTTTTCGGCGGCCTTACGGACAGCCTTTTGGGCCTTTTCCAGAGCCTTCTGTTCCTTCTTGCGCTCCTTTTCTTCGGCTTTGAGCTGTTTGGAGCGCTCGAGGTAGGATTCCCGTTCCTCCTGGCTCAGGGTCTTGAGCCATTGCTTTTCTTCCTTCTTCCACTGCTTCTGCTGTCGGCGCAGGGACTTCTTCTGCTCCTTCTGCAGGAATTTCTCATAGTCGTGGGTGTCGTTCTTCTTGGAGGGGATGTAGAACTTGGGGTTGGGGGTGTTCTTGGAATAGCGGACACCGACGGATGCCTGATACTGCCAGGCCAAGTCGTAGGGCTCCATATGCCTGTTGGAGCCAAGGTTGGCATTGTCGATGGAGGCGAAGCCGTTCAGCAGCAGTGTCCAGCGGCGGGCAAGGGGGAGCTGCAGCCCCACCATGCCCACGGCACCAAGATGCACATAATGCCAGCGGTCAGACTTCTGGTACAGGAAGTGGAGCCCTGCGGCCAAGTCCAGGTACACATAGTCCAGGAAGCTAATCTGGAGGACTGGTGCCAGCATAAAATCCACACCAAAGTTCAGCATGTTCACTGGAGGCTGGGGATAATCGTTGAAGGTGTGGCTCAGGGGATAGTAGGCCGCCACCCGGGCGAACAGCTCCACTGGAAGGGGGAAGGGAACGAGGGCGTCAAAGTTTTTGGTGCGGGTGGTAACGTACAGCCCCGCCATAAAGTCCTGGAAGACAAAGTTGGTGCGTCCAGACTGCTTGATGAGGCGGGTGTTCCAACTGGCGGTGGCTCCCTCGTCAAAGTAGACGCGGAACTTGTCCCTGGTGGCGAGAAACTCCTCCAGGGACATGGGAGCCGGTGGCTGGAACACGAACTGGGGGAAGGTGGTTCCAGCGGATGCAGCTGGGGATGGGGTCTCGGAAACCTCGTCTTCATCCTGTACAGCTGCTTCCTCAGGCTCGCCTGCCAGGGGTTGTTCTGACAACGGGGAGGCCTGGTCTGACTGACTGGATTCCTCCACCAGCTGGACTACATCATCTGACGGCACTGGCTCGTCCTGCTGCTGGGAAAACAGGGGTGTTGCCAGCAGCACTACAGTTGATAATAGAACAAGGGTTTTGTTGCTCACATCCAGCTCCTTTAGTTGCGAATCTTGTAGAGGGTCAGCGGCTGGGTGTTGCCCTGGTCATCGGTCCAGTTGATGTAGAGCATATTGCCCCGGATGTCCCACTCGGTAACCCGTTGATGGCCGCTCTTGGTGGTGAAGGTGATGACGTTCAGCAGCACGTTGTAGGTCCCCTCGGTGGTCACGGCTTGGTTGTAGCTGTTGGTTATCTTGGCCATGAAGCTGTTGTCCGCCATGAGGGTGAGGGTGGCCCCCGCATTGTCCGCCCAGGTGCCCACCAAGGGGTTGGGCTGCATTTCGCATGAGGACAGCAGCAGGAGTCCTGCCAAAACCATCAGACAAATCTTTCTCATATTCATCGTCTTGTCTCCTTATTTCACCTTATTGTAGGGCACTTCCACCCTGCCAAAGCCCTGGGGCTCCACACCGTAGGTTCCACCGCCGGCAGCCCCGCCCTTGACGGCCACCCCGTCGTGGTAGACCTTGCCGGGGTACATGCCCGTGCAGATTACGGTGCCGTCCATGGAGCCGTTGGAGGACATGTCGGCGGTGGTGTTGGTGTTGCCGGTGAGGACAAAGTAGGGACCGTTGTCCTTGTTGCCGTCTATGTAGAAGTCGGCGTAGTTTTCGTAGCGCATGATAATTCTGGCTCCCAGACCTGCTATGCTGGCATTGTAGCTGAGGGTGCCTGAAATGGAGCCGCCCTTGCTCTCGCCTCCAAGCTTGTCCGTGTTGCCGGGCTTGTGCATGAGGGTGAGCTTTTTGAGGGAGGAGGAGATGGTCTTGTAGAATTCCACCAGGTACTGCTCATGGGTAAGCGCCCCATATCCCTGCACAGGGTCTGAGTAATGGGAGCCCTGGCCCAGGGAGTTGACGGAGAGCACCTTGTACCAGTACTTTTTGCCCGCCTTGGCCGTGTCGTTGGCATCAAGGTAGCTGGTGACATTTAATCCCAGCGGCTCGGCGGTAATCTTGCGGTAGCCGCTGTCCCGTGAGTTTGATCGGTAGATGTGGAAGCCATGCAGGTCAGAATCATCTGGTTTTGTCCAGGTAATCTGCACTGGGTACACACCGGAGCTGTTTGCCACCGCCGGAGCCCCCACATTCTTGGCTTCAGAGGCACCGGGGTTTGTTGCCTTATAAGGAGTGGGAGCGGCGACAACACTGTAACCACTCTCCACCAAGGTAGTAGGATTGACTGTGATGATGGTATAGAAGGACTTGCTGTCTACTCCTTCCGCTATATAACCATCTTCTTTTGCAGACAAACTTGGCCCTACATTCTTGAGGAGCTCAAAGGGACCGGTACTGCTATCTCCAGCAAAAATCTTGTACTTGTATTTTACCTGTTCATCTTGACTGCCAATAGCAGGAAGCCACTTCAATGTAATTTTTCCGTCCTGCTTTTCTGCAAGTAACTCTTGTGTAGGACTGATGATAAAGCCTTCCGCAGCCTTTGGATTGGTATTTCCTTCCGTATCGAGTCTACCAGAATCAGAAAAGGGACTTTTAAGCTCTTTTTTATACTCATCCTTTGCAGAAGCCTGAATCTGATAGTAGTAGTACAGGTTTGGCTTGAGGGAACGAGCGTCAGTATACTTTGTATCGGTAACTTTTCCAACCTGTACCAGGGCTGAATCCTCCGAGCTGGAACGATAAATGTAGTAGGTGAGGTCACTTCCAGAGGTTGTCACTGCATCCCAGGACAAGTCGATGCTCTTTGTTGTGGTTCCCCGTCCGTTCGTAATCTGCACATTCTGAGGCTGGGGAGGAGCACCCTCCACCAAAGTGAACCCCATGGCAATAGAACTGGCAGAGGAGCGAGTTCCCAAGCGATTGACGGCATAAACGGTGTAGTAGAATTCCTTTCCCTGGTCATCCTTGATGACGGAGTTGGTATACTTTAGTTGGTCTGCTGTAATTGTGGACACTAGAACAGAACCTGATCCGTCGGGGTTGGTGCTTCTGTACACCTCGTAGGACTTGGCATATTCAACACCCTTCCAGCGGACGGTGATGGAGTCTGTAGAAGCTCCCAGGGATGCCTGGGGCTGCTGGGGTATGCCGAAGAGGGTTCCGTAGTCATAGGTGGAATAAGGGCTGGGATCCAGCTTGTCCCGGGAATTTTCCGCAGAGACTCGGTAGTAGTACCTGGCATTGAAGTCCTTGGGAGTGATGTCCTGATAGCTGGTTCCATACACCGCCAGCTCCAGCTCCTCAAAGGACTCTTCAAGCTTCTTCTTGTCATCAGGGAGGGCAGGGTCAGGAAATTTGCCGGAGGCGTCGGCGGTGACCACCGCCCGCTCCAGCCGGTAGGAGACAGCCCCCTCCACCATGGTCCAGTTCAGGTTGATGGCGGTGGAGGAGTCTCCCTTGGAGACGTTGAGCTGGGCGGGGGCCGCCAGCTCCGTGATGGCCACCTTTTCCGAGAGCATCCCGGAGAGGCCGCCACCCCCGCTTCCCACGGGCATGTCCACCTTGCCCTGGAACATCTCGGCGCAGCCGGTGAGGAGGAGGGTGGTGGCAAGTGAAAGTATGAGTAGTTTCTTCATTTATTTCCACTCCTCGGTGTCGTTGAGATAACCACCTGTTACAGCAAAAGGCAAGGTAAACCCAGGGTTATTAGCCATATTATAAGTTTTTTTCTCATTATTATAAACTACATCTATTGTTCCTGCATTACGTGAAACAGTAGTAGCCCCTTTGCTATCTTCTCCATTGAACTGAATTGTTCCAGTTAAATTGATGCCATCGTCCACAGTATATGAAACAGAGATTGGAGAAGTAGTCCAATAATGTGTTTGATAAGCCCCTAACAATCCACCTCTAGCCATTAGAATACCATTGACAGTAAGAGAAGTGACCTCTTTACCTGATTTAGCGATATGGGAAACGAGGTAATTCGAATAGGTCATTGTTATTTTATAATCTGTTTCCCACTGATATTTTGTTACAGATTTCAATCCCGTTATTCCTGTACCATCATAATAAGAACCTGACTCGCCTCGCTCTTTGTACATTCCTGTACTCATTCCAATCAATGACATCCTTGTGAATTCATCAATAGTAATTTGCCGTGCCCCCCACTTGACATAGTCGGTTTCCTTTCCGTCCTCCCATTCATAGATCGGTAACTTACTGAACACCTTGTCACCATTGTCGTCAGTGGTGAATGTACGGATGCGGAAATAGAGTTTGTAATCTCGGAGCACTTTGAGCAACCCTGTAGCATTATCTGCTTTGTAGGTGTATGAAGCCTTCTTTGGTTCATTATCTCCAAATTTGAGAGTTGTGTATGTCTGCCACTCACCGTCCAAGTTATTATTGAGCACTTCTATTTCATATCCTTCAAACAGGTAGTTTGTCTTGTCGGCTGTTTCCGGAGCATGCCAAGTAAGAGAGATTTTTCCTCCTATAGCTTTATCATAGTCCAAATTTTTTCTAGAGGCATCAAACTCAATCTGTGGCAGCATGAAACCGTTAGCAAGACGCTCGTCAGTATATTTTTCATCTCCGCTTCCGTCAAAAAACTCCTTGTACGCAGCATTCTTATAGGGATGTTCGTTAGGATTACTACTTGCAGGAGCTATCATGTATTGGTACATAATACCAGGTTGAGCTGTCTTATCCACAAATTCTGTAGCATTTTTTTCTACAGGAGAGGAAAGAGTTTCCCAACCTGCACCATCTTGAGAATATGATACGGAACTATTGGCACGGTATACCATATAATTTTCCGTCGGCATAGCCCATGGCCGTGTCCAAGTGAGCTTTACGCCAGTGTTCTCGCCGTTCTCGGAGTAGGTTCCCTTGGTGGCCTTTACGTTCCAGGCGTAGCCCTTGGTGGTTCCGTTTACCAGGGGCAAGTCCGTAAGGCTGAGGGCGGCGGACTCCAGCGTTGCCAGGGCAGGGGAAACCTCATAATCGTACTCAGGCACATCACCGTCTGTCAGCACTGGCAGCACCGTGTACTTGTAGGGTGCACCCCAGGAAATTTCTTTCTGGCGGGCTATCCACTGTCCCATGGTCTGCTTTTGGTCCACATTCAATGTAGAGTCAGCATCGGTGTACAGATTGTCCGTCAAGGTAAAGGTGTCGTCGGCAACGGCCACTGAAAAATATGTTTCAATAACCTGGTTGCTCGGTTTGTGCTCAACAGTCCAAGTGTCGCTGCCAGTGGTCTTCACAA
Organism: uncultured Spirochaetales bacterium; assembly: GCA_946061495.1. Taxonomy (GTDB): domain Bacteria; phylum Spirochaetota; class Spirochaetia; order Treponematales; family Treponemataceae; genus Treponema_F. Next base: position 7,209 of record CAMGSV010000093.1, read on the forward strand.
GGTACATATCGGTGCTCTTGAAGTCCAGATGGGTGGCACTATCGCTGGCAACACTTCCAGCCTTGGATGAAATGTGGAAGCCGTTTCTGATAACGACGTATGCCTTGGCTCCCTCCACCTTCTTCCAGGTAAGCTGAATTTTGTCACTAGAAACACCCAAGTCAGCCTTTGCAGCGACCATGGCAGGTCCCATGGTGTAGTGCTCAATGGTGTTCTTGAGTTCTATGGAATTCAGCGTTTCTGTGGTGATGTCGTAGCTTGAGCCTGTCTCTCCTTGCAAGGTGTGGACAGTCCTTGTGACCGGTACTTTGGCAGTAATGGTAATTTCAACCGGCTTGCCGGAAACGGTGGCATGGGTGTATCCATTGGGCTTGTCAAAGGTCACGGTACGCAGGATGGGCTCCTTGTCCAGTGTATCCGCATCATTTCCATCCAATTCTTGAGGATTGATTGGATATCTGTTTGCAGTGGTTCCATCCTTGTACTTTGCCGCAAGGGTAAAGCTTTCCGCAGGAACATCCTGCCATTCAACGGTCAAGGCATCATAGGAATAGTCCTTCTTGGCAAGGTTTGGGGCCACAGAGGTGCGTCCCACAATGGGAAGGGAGTCTGTAGAAATTGTTTCAGAAACACGCAAAATGTACTCGTGCTTCTTTCCTGCCGCCACGGTGTGGGTGTAGGTTACCGTGTCTCCATCTTTATAATCAGCAAATTTGCTGGCATACAAGGTCTCCTGATCGATGGTCTGTGCTTGCTCACCCTCAGCATCCCCGGTATATTCCACAGTGTACTTGTAGGCGGAATTATGCTTCCACTGCAGTTCTATCTTGTCGTTGTAGCCGGAGGTGACGCTGAACAGCTTGATGACAGGCACGTCAACAGAATCGGTTACAATGGCCCGGCCAGGGGACTGCAACGAAAGAATCTCGGTACCGTTCTTGTTAAAGATAGCCAGGGTATACTTGTAGTATCCTCGCACATCTACAGTATTGAGATTGTTGAAGTGCCGGACGTACTGCTGCACCTCTGCAATTGTCGTGAATTTCTTGTCTTGGGTCTCTTTTTCCTCAGAAGTAGTCTTGTCTTCGGCATCTCCTTCAAGATTGAAACGGGTCTCAGTCAAGATGAAGTGATACTCATCGTCAAGTCCCAGAGTATCCCATGCAAAACGGAAACCAAGGGTTGAAGATACATTGGCAGTCTGCTCTTCATTCAGAACAGGGGTATATTCACCTGTGCCGAAATCAGCTTTAGCCACCAGCCAGCCTGTTCCAATTGAAGCAGAATATTTGGAGGTAATGTCCCGCTCATAATAGGCGAAGGACTGTACCTTGTACTCATACCGTACCCCACGATTCAGCTTGTTCCCGTCTGTCCAGGACACAACCTTTCCGGGGGTGTAGTCTTCGTCATCTGAGCCAAATTTCACCTTCTGGGTCTCTCCCTCACCAGGCTTTGTATCAGTCTTTCCAAAGTCTGCCTTGAGCAGAGTCCAGCCCTTCTCGGTGTCGGTGGAGCCTTCCACAAATTCCCTGCGGTAAATCTTGAAGTAGAGGGGCTTCTGCTCGTAGAGGCCGCCGGGGAGGGCAACGTCCACCAGTTCGGGCAGCTTGAAGGTGAGGGTGATACCGTCCTTGGACTGTCCCTGCTCAACTTTCAGCTCCTCCGGGGCGTTGGGGCGCAGGCGGCGGGCGGTGGCGGCATCCATGGGGTCTCCAGCCTCCACCTTGTCCTGGGCAGTAACGAGGAAGGCCTCAATCTTGTACTGGTAGTCGGTGTTGGGGGTGAGGTTGGGGATGACGGCCTCGGTCTTGGGGCTCTTGCTGCCGTCCACCACAACTCGAGCAAGCTCGGTTCCCTTTGCATCATAACAAATTACGTTGTAGCGAACTTGATTCTGGTAG
>CAMGSV010000094.1 GCA_946061495.1 uncultured Spirochaetales bacterium
TGCGTAAATATTACGGCACCATTTCTGGCTTTTTTGCTGAAAGAAAAAAGGAATGAGGTTTCTTTGTCATGGATGAGGCCGGGCTTTATCAAATTATAGTAGAGACTCTCCAATTCATCCTTGGTAGGTAGGTACCAGTCATCATAGCCACCGCCATTGTAGGTAGGGCAGAACTTGAAGGCCATGTCCCAGGGCAGGTGGCCGATGATCTCGCTGCATTCCCAAACCTTGTTTCCCACCACCTCGAATATGATTCCGCCGGCGGGACCGGTATCACCAATCTTGTATTGCTTTGTGTTGTTTTGGGCGGAGAGGCTGAGGGTCAGAAAGAGAACCGTTAAAATCAATGCTGCTTTTTTCATATTTCCTCCTCGAAATTTTGCAATCAATATACTATGAAAGGAAAACCACTGTCAAATGGCAGTGATACACTGTTTTGTTGTTTCGAGAAAAAAATATTTTAATACTAGCTTTATGGACAGTATTATGATATAATTATGGTGTTCCACTGGGAACATACTCTTCAATTTTTCCAGGAGAAAATCTATGGTGTATTCGACAGAAGTGGAGCACATGTGTCCACTGGTTAAGTCCGCCTATCATGGACCGGCCCCCATTCCCCAGGAGGGAAAGTGGGTGCAGGCAAAGGAAATCAAGGATATTTCCGGCTTTACCCACGGTGTGGGTTGGTGTGCCCCCCAGCAGGGAGCCTGCAAGTTGACTTTAAACGTCAAGGAAGGCGTCATTCAGGAGGCGCTGGTAGAGACCATCGGCTGTTCCGGCATGACCCATTCCGCCGCTATGGCCTCCGAGATTCTCATCGGAAAGACAATTCTGGAGGCCCTGAACACGGACCTCGTCTGTGATGCCATCAACACTGCCATGCGGGAGCTGTTCCTTCAGATTGTGTATGGCCGCAGCCAGTCAGCCTTCAGCGAGGGCGGTCTGGTGGTTGGAGCCTCCCTGGAGGATTTGGGCAAGGGTCTGCGCTCTCAGGTTGGAACCATGTTCGCCACCCTCAAGAAGGGACCCCGCTACCTGGAGATGGCGGAAGGCTATGTTGAGCAGGTTGCTGTGGACGAGGAGGGTGCCATCATCGGATACAAGTTCATCCACTTCGGAAAGATGATGGACTTCATCAAGAAGGGCGACGATCCTGCCACAGCTATGGAGAAGGCTCGTGGTTCCTATGGCCGTACCACCCCAGAGGATGGTGCGGTGAAGCTCATTGACCCACGGCACGAGTAAGGCGGAGGTAGAAGATGGCAGAGAAAATTACATTTGAGAGCTACGAGCGCCGCATCGACAAGATCAACAAGGCGCTGAACGAGAACGGAATCGCCTCCATCGAGGAGGCCAAGGATATTTGCGACAAGGCTGGCATCAATCCCTACAAGACGGTGGAGGAGACCCAGCCCATCTGCTTTGAGAACGCAAAGTGGGCCTATGTGGTGGGTGCCGCCATCGCCATCAAGAAGGGCTGCAAGAATGCCGCTGATGCCGCCGAGGCCATCGGAATCGGTCTGCAGGCCTTCTGTATTCCCGGCTCTGTTGCCGAGGACCGCAAGGTTGGTCTGGGACACGGAAACCTGGCGGCCCGCCTGCTGCGTGAGGAGACAAAGTGCTTCGCCTTTCTGGCTGGCCACGAGTCTTTTGCTGCGGCTGAGGGAGCCATCAAGATTGCCGCCAAGGCAGACAAGGTGCGCAAGGAGCCCCTGCGCTGTATCCTCAATGGTTTGGGAAAGGATGCCGCCCAGATTATCAGCCGCATCAACGGCTTCACCTACGTTCAGACACAGTTCGACTATTATACCGGCGAGCTGAAGGTGGTGAAGGAGATTCCCTACTCCAAGGGGGAGCGCTCCAAGGTGAAGTGCTACGGTGCCGACGACGTTCGCGAGGGCGTGGCCATCATGTGGCATGAGGGTGTGGATGTTTCCATTACCGGCAACTCCACCAACCCCACCCGGTTCCAGCATCCGGTGGCGGGAACCTACAAGAAGGAGTGCGTGGAGAAGGGCAAGAAATACTTCTCCGTGGCTTCCGGCGGTGGTACTGGACGCACCCTGCATCCCGACAACATGGCAGCAGGCCCCGCCTCCTACGGCATGACCGACACCATGGGACGCATGCACTCTGACGCCCAGTTTGCAGGCTCCTCCTCCGTTCCCGCCCACGTTGAGATGATGGGCTTCCTGGGAATCGGAAACAACCCCATGGTCGGCGCCACCGTGGCCGTGGCCGTTGACGTTTCAACTGCCCTCAATAAGTAGGGCAGTTGAAACTCAACAAGCAAGCTAAAGGCTTGTGACTGGACGTTTTCTAACGTGAATCATGCACCCTGTCACTACGGTGGCGGGGTGCTTTTTTACCAGAACCACGGACTGCCTTCTGGTGAGCGGTAAGTCCGAACTTTTTTTAATATTTTTTCTTGCGAGCACTTGACAAAACAACTGCATCATGGTAGTATCTAATCATTGCTGGTGACCATAGTAGAGGTGCAATACCCGTTCCCATCCCGAACACGGAAGTCAAGCCCTCCAACGCCGATGATACTGCTCTTGCGGGAAAGTAGGTAGTTGCCAGTTTTTTATTTTAAACGTATTGCATTGTCTTCCCACTGATTGTATTCTAGTGGTATGGAAATAACCCTTGCTAATCAATTTTTACAGGCAACCATTTCAAGTTGTGGTGCTCAACTGTTGTCACTGAAAGATTTGTCCTTCGGAAAGGGAACTTCTGGGTCGGAGGCATCTGGTGTGGAATACATCTGGAACGGAAATCCTTCTGTCTGGAAATTCCGTGCTCCTATTCTCTTTCCCATTGTGGGCCGCCTGAAGGACGGTTATTTTTTGTGGCAGGGCAAGGAGTATCATATGCCGAACCACGGATTTGCCCGGGATTTGGAGCATTCTGTGGTGGAGGAGGAGAAGGATAGGGTTGTGTGGCGGCTACAGGACACTCCTTATACTAGGGAGTTTTTTCCCTGGCCCTTTGTGCTGGAGACCGAGTATCAGTTGGTGGATTCTACCCTGGTGTTCCGTACCACGGTCACCAATCCTGGCCAGCAGGAATTGGCCTTTAGTCTGGGAAGCCACACAGGGCTGGCCTATCCTTGGAAGGGTTTCCGTAAGGAGGACTATTACCTCCAGTTCCAGCTGGCAGACCAGCAGAATGAGGTTCCCCGTATGGTGGCTTCCAGTGAGGGGGGATTTGTATTGGGCACGTGGAGTGGCGAGGCCAATGCCGCTGATACGGGCTTTCAGCTGGAAACTGCTGCTTATCCCCATATTCAGGAGGGCAAAGTCACGTTGCAGGACGGTCTGTTTGGTGGTGGCCACATTCTTACGGGAGTCACCTCCCAGTGGGTGGCCTTGGTGGAGGGAACGACTGGTCGTCAGGTTCGGGTGAATACAGCAGGCTTTCCCTATGTGGTGCTGTGGCAAAGTGCTTCTCCCACCGAGCCCTTTGTCTGCATTGAACCTTGGTTCGGCCTGCCAGACTGGGATGGAACCTCCCACGAATGGGAGCGGAAGCCTGGGCTGGTGCGGTTGGAGCCGGGAAACAGCTTTTCCTGCCACCAGTCCCTGGAGATTGTCCCGTGACAATATAATTGAATGAAAAATTTGCAATTTTTTACTATTTACTGTAATATAATTGAAAATAATAGAACCTAGACTGAATGGAGTCATACAACAATGCAGCAAGAAAATAAGATGGGTGTGATGCCGGTGAATCGGCTCATTATCACCATGTCTGTGCCCATGATTGTGTCCATGCTGGTTACTGCCCTGTACAATGTGGTGGATAGCGTCTTTGTGGCACGAATCAGTGAGAATGCCCTCACCGCAGTCTCAATCTCCTTTCCCATCCAGAACCTGATGATAGCCATTTCCACCGGAACAGGTGTTGGTATCAATGCACTGTTGGCTATGAACTTGGGACGAAAGGATTTCAAGGCGGTGGGGCTGGTGGCCTCCAACGGAATCTTTCTGGCGGCCTGCAGCAGTGTCATCTTCATCGTTTTTGGCCTGTTCTTCACGCCTCTGTACTTCAGGAGCCTCACCACCGACCCGGAAATCATCCAATACGGCTGTGACTACCTGAAGGTGTGCTCTGTCCTCTGCTTTGGCCTCTTTCTGCAGATTACCAACGATCGGGTGCTGCAGGCCACGGGAAAGACCATCTACACCATGTACACCCAGGGACTGGGAGCCATTATCAACATCATCTTGGACCCCATTCTGATTTTTGGCCTGCTGGGTTTCCCTGCCCTCGGTGTGGCGGGAGCAGCTTGGGCCACCGTCATTGGTCAGATTGCAGGCATGTTCCTGTCAGTTTTCTTCAATGTAACAAAAAACCATGAGGTGAAGCTGGAGATAAAGACCTTCCGGCCCCATTGGCCCACCATCAAGTCGATTTATGCCATCGGTGTTCCCTCCATCATCATGGCTTCCATCATCTCCGTCATGACCTTCGGCATGAACAAGATTCTCATGGGATTCACGGCCACTGCCACTGCTGTATTCGGTGTCTACTCCAAGCTCATGAGCTTTGTGTTTATGCCGGTCTTTGGCCTCAACAATGGTATGATTCCCATCATTTCCTACAACTATGGGGCTCAGAATCGGTTGCGAATCAAGAAGACCATCAGCCTCTGTGCCATGTATGCCACAGCCATCATGGTGGTGGGCTTTGCCATTTTCCAGCTTTTCCCCCAGGTACTGCTGTCCTTCTTCAACGCCTCGGAGGAGATGATGCGGCTTGGAAGGCCGGCCTTGCGGATCATCAGTTTCAGTTTCCTGCTGGCAGGCTACAACATTGTCTGTGGCTCTGTATTCCAGGCGCTGGGCAAGGGGGTGTTGAGCATGAATGTTTCCTTGATCCGCCAGCTGGTGGTACTGCTGCCCATTGCCTGGATTATGTCTCGGACTGGAAACCTGAATCTGGTGTGGCTGAGTTTTCCGCTGTCTGATGTGGTGGCCTGTATTACCAGCACCATCTTTCTGGGCAAGAGCTATCGGAAGGAAATCGCTCCATTGCCAGAAGGAAAGCCTGTCTAATCCTGCAACCTTTTCACTGGTGAATCGGAAAGCCTCCAGAATCAATGGGTACATGCGAACTCATTGTTTTGGAGGTTTTGTTTGAAAAAATAATTGCATTTTCGGGCCAAGGGGTTTATACTGAAACAATGGTAAAAACGAGAGTTGTTTGCTGAGTCTCAAGACTCCGGTGGGAAATTCTTGTGTGCTTGAGGGGATGCTTCTCTGTATGAATACATCTCTGTGAGTTTTTTGGAGGTATTATGGCAAAGGTCTTGTCGATTATTCTTGGTGGTGGAAAGGGAACTCGTCTGTATCCCCTTACAAAGGAACGCTCTAAGCCTGCGGTTCCATTCGGTGGGCGTCATCGTATTGTTGATATTCCCATTTCGAACTGTATCAACTCTGGTTTTCGCCAGATTTACATCCTGACCCAGTTCAATTCTGCGTCACTGCACATGCACATCTCCAAATCCTACAACTTTGACCGTTTTTCCCACGGATTCGTGGAGATTCTGGCTGCAGAGCAGACTCTGGAGCATTCAGGCTGGTACGAGGGAACTGCCGATGCGGTGCGAAAGAATTTCGTCCACTTCGAGACCCAGAATCCCACTCACTACATCATCCTTTCCGGTGACCAACTGTACCGCATGGACTTGAAGGCCTTTCTGGACAAGCACATCGCCTCTGGTGCCGACATTACCATTGCCACCACCTGCGTAAACCGTGAGGACGCCTCTGGCTTTGGTATCATGAAGATTGACCATGATCAGCAGATCACTGCATTCATGGAAAAGCCGGCCCCTGACATGAACATTGATGACTGGAAGATTCCTGAAAATGCTCGTGAAGGACTGCCGGAGGGCAAAGATTATTTGGCATCCATGGGTATCTATATCTTCAACGCTGAGGCTATGCGTACTGCTTTGGACAATGATTTCACCGATTTCGGTAAGGAAATCATCCCTATGGCTATCAAGAAGAGCAAGGTTCAGTCCTATGTCTACACTGGTTATTGGGAGGATATTGGAACCATCCGGAGCTTCTACGAGGCTAACCTGGATTTGACCCGCATCAATCCCAAATTCAACTTTTACGACGAGGATCAGCCTATCTATACCCATCCCCGCAACCTGCCGCCCTCCAAGTTGAACCGTGCCGAGATGAACCGTTCCCTGGCGACGGAGGGATGCGTCATTACCGATGCGGTCATCAACGACTCCATCATCGGGGTTCGTACCATCATCGAGGGGGGGACAGAACTGAACGGCGTCATCTGTATGGGTGCCGACAGCTACGAGACAGAAGATGAAAGGAAGATGGTCACAGAGAAAGGGCTTCCTCATCTGGGGATTGGCCGCAACTGCAAGATTTCTAACACCATCATCGACAAGAATGCCCGCATTGGTGACAATTGTCAGATTGGTGTGAGTGGCAAGGTCTATGAGGATGGTGAGCATGGAGACTTGTTCTTCACCTCCAACGGCATCATCGTTATTCGCAAGAGTGCAGTGATTCCCGCTGGTACCATTTTCTAAGGGGGATACATTCCAAGAGCCAGTTTTGCTGGAAGTTGAAGACGACCTGGGACTACTGGGTCGTCTTTTTTATATGGGCTTTTGAACGGTGTAAAAAAAGTGGCTGGTTTTTCCCAGCCACTTAAGGTGTAACTATTATCTTATCTTTCTCAAAAAGGAGTCTTTAAAACCAAGATTCTTGAATTTTGCCATGATGGCTCCGTATTCATCCACGTTGAGGGGTCCCACCATCATCTGCATGGCCTTGCCACTTTTCAGGGGAACCATGATGATAGGGTACTGGTGACCATAGGTGGCCAGCAGGTTGTCTATGTTTGCCTGCTCAGCGAAAGTAGCAATCTGTACATAGTATTTGCCACTCTCCAGTTGAGACAGTTCTTTTACTAGGTGTGGCTGCTTTGCCCCCAGTCCGTTGGTAGGTGTTGGTGCCTTTGCCATCGAACTTTCTGCCGGGAGGACTGGCTCTGGTGCAGCGTGTACCGGCACTGGCGTAAAGGTGGAGTCTGCCTCCAGAGGAGGATTCTCGTCAGCGGGAACGAGTATGATGGGAGCGAAGGGATCCACCAGGTTGGAATCATCTGTGGCGGCCAGCAGGGGCTCCTCTGGAACTTCCACAACTTCCGCGGTTTCTGACAGCTCGTCAAGGTATGCAAACTCCTGGTCCTCTGCAACAGGAACCAAGACAATTTCCTCTGCGGCTGTGCCAGGTGTCTCGGAAATGGTTGCTTCGCTGATAGCGGTGTCTTCAGCACATTCCACCGGGGGTACCTCGACAGAATCGGTAGGATCAACTGACTCCACAATGTACACCGGATAGTTTTCTGCCAGCACATGGTTCATGGGAACTTCCTCTACGGAAGTGATTGTGTAGTCAGGTGTTGTCAACTCATCGGATTCAGGGGTGGAAGCATTTTCTGCAGGAACAGGCTCCTGTACTGGTTTTGTATCCTCTTCCATGGCAACTGCATCTGCTTCAGGAACAAGGACCGCTTCAGGGGGAGTTTCCTCTGCAGGTTCCAGCTCGGCAGCAGGTTCTGGGGTGGCAGGTTCTTCTGCAGGCTCCTCGGTGTTTGCAGCTAGTGCGGGAGTGGTTCCAAGGGTCTCGTCCACAGTGCCCAGCTGGGAGTCCAGGTTATCCTTCAGCTGGTTGGGCAGCAGGGTGTCTGCAGGTGTATCGGAAATAACTGTACCAGCACCAGCTACAGACTCATCCAACATGCCGGTGCGCTTGGTAATGCGTACCTGGGTATTGGAGTCGGGAGTAATGAACAGCTTGTCTGCCGCCTCAGGTGAAAGGAGGATTGCCACACCTGCGGATGGATCGATGGAGCCAAGGATAAGCACATTGATGGTGATGCCTGTGGCAGGGTTGGTGACGCTGACACTGTCTCCTGGAAGGTATCCCACCGTTTTTGCGAACAGTCCAGTGGGCAGGACACCTTCCTCTGCCACGACAGCTCGACCATCAAGGGATGGCTTTGATGTGGCGAAGGTGGCAGAAGCAAGCAAAGCAACAATAAGCAGTGAAAAAATAAACCGTCTCATAATCTATCCTTCTCTCTTTTTATCTTTTTTTCGTGATGGCAGAGTTAATCACCTGGGCCAACTGCTGGCTAAAGGTGCTGATTCCAGAGGCTGAATCATCTATATTCACCAAGGAGCCTGGCTTTTCAGTTCCTCCGTCCAGTTGCTGCTGCCCCCGGACCTTCACAAGCTTCCACTGGGCCAATTCGATGTTGGACAATAGTGTGCTCTCTGGTGCCACGGATTTTCCCCGGTCAAAGTAGATGGTGATGTAGGCAAGGTAGTCGGCGCTACCATTTTGGGCATCCTCCAGTGATACCTTCATGCCATTCTTTGCCTTATCCTTGTTGTAGATAATGGGAGAATTGGAGACAATGTATCCTTGTGAGAACATGAAGTCCATAATCCCTTCCTCAATCAGCAGTGAGGAATCGGTAACGTCCACATTGGCATCATCCATCTGTACCACTTGAATGGAGATTGTGGTTGCCCCTACAGGCAACGCAAAGGAAAACAAGAGGAGACTGAGTCCCCATGCAAAGTGTTTTTTAGTCATTCCCACCCCCGACGATAAAACTCATTTCATCGTCAAAAATTACTCCAAAAACAAGCTGTTTTAAGAGCTGTATGTTCAGTGTACCTTGCATTTTAAAAGGTACCGTTTTATATATCGACTTTTTTTTTTTAGGGATTAGAACTACTTGTAAAAGTAGTTTTATTTTCTTCTCATCGTATTTAGTTTTCGTTGAAGAAATGGTTTTTGTGTGCTATAGTCTTGCTAATAGTAAAAATGCTGTCTGTGGGAGGTTGTATGACAGGGCAGGCTGGAAAGAAGCTGTACATAATTGGAGCCGGCTTTGCAGGTCAGGTGATTGCGGAGGAGATTGCCCGCAAGAAGATTTTT
>CAMGSV010000095.1 GCA_946061495.1 uncultured Spirochaetales bacterium
GGCAAAGCTGGTGCTGGTGACGGCCATCAATCCCACTCCCGCCGGTGAGGGAAAGTCCACCGTTTCCGTAGGCCTCTCGGACAGCCTCAACAGCATCGGCAAGAAGACGGTGATCGCCCTGCGGGAGCCCTCCCTGGGGCCCTGCTTCGGGGTGAAGGGGGGCGCCTGCGGTGGCGGCCACGCTCAGATTGTCCCCATGGAGGACATCAACCTCCACTTCACCGGTGACATCCATGCGGTGTCCATCACTACGAACCTCATCGCTTCCCTCATCGACAACCACATCCACCAGGGAAATGCCCTGAACATCGACCCCCGCACCATCACCTGGAAGCGCTGCGTTGACCTGAACGACCGGGAGCTGCGGAAGATTGTGGCGGGGCTCGGCGGCCGCACTGAGGGTGTTCCCCGGGAGGAGGGCTTTACCATTGCCGTGGCCAGCGAGATTATGGCCATCCTCTGCCTTTCCCGCTCCATCGCCGAGTTGAAGGAGCGGCTGGGGAGCATTGTCATCGGAACCACCTACGACGGCCGCACGGTGCAGTTCAAGGAGCTGGGGGCTGTGGGTGCCTGCGCCGCCTTGATGAAGGATGCCATCCGCCCCAACCTGGTGCAGACCTTGGAGAAGACCCCCGCCTTTGTCCACGGCGGCCCCTTCGCCAACATCGCCCACGGCTGCAACAGTCTCAACGCCACCCTCAGCGCCCTGGCCTCGGCGGACTATGTGGTGACGGAGGCTGGCTTTGCCGCCGACCTGGGTGCGGAGAAGTTCCTGGACATCAAGTGCCGCATTGGTGGCCTGAAGCCTAGTGCTGTGGTGGTGGTGGCCACCATCCGTGCCCTGAAGATGCACGGCGGGGTGGACAAGGCCAGCCTCTCCCAGCCCAATGTGGCTGCCGTAGAGCAGGGCTTTGCCAACCTCCAGGTGCATCTGGAGAACCTGGCGAAATTCGGCCTGCCTACGGTGGTGGCGGTGAACCAGTTTGTCAGCGACACGGAGGAGGAGATTGCCTGCCTCCAGAACCTGTGCCAGAAGTCCGGTGCCAAGGCCATCCTCTGCCAGGTGTGGGAGAAGGGTAGCCAGGGTGGCCAGGAGCTGGCGAGGGCTGTGGCGGAGCTGTGCGAGGGTGATCAGAAGGATGACTTCCACTTCCTCTATCCCAGCGAACTGCCCCTGGCAGAAAAAATCCGTGTGCTGGCCAAGGAAATCTACCGGGCCAGGGACGTGGACATTGCCCCTGCCGCCATGCGCAAGCTGAGTCGGTACCAGGAGGAAGGCTACGGCAACCTGCCGGTGTGCATGGCAAAGACCCAGAACTCCATCTCCCACAACAAGAGCTGGCCGGGGGTCCCTGCGGACTACACCTTCCCGGTGCGGGACGTGCAGCTCTATGCGGGAGCAGGCTTCGTGGTGGCCCTTGCCGGTGACATCATGACCATGCCCGGATTGCCCAAGGTGCCTGCCGCCTGCTCCATCGACGTGGACGATGAAGGCAACATCAAGGGCCTGTTCTAACCAGATGGGCGGCCTGTTCTAGTGGTTGACAGGCCATCTTTTCGTTCTGACAAGGTGGCCTTTTCTCATTTTTACTTGTATCTTAAGTGACAGGAGGTATATATGTTTGAGAAGATTGTGTGGAAGGATGCCTATAATCTTAATGTGCCGGAAATTGACAGCCAGCACCAACGTCTGGTGGTCATCGCCAACGAGTTGTACGATTTGGCAAATGGAGACAAGGATACCTATCAGCGGGGAATAGCCGCTGCCTTGAAGAAGCTGGTGGATTATACGGAATATCATCTGAAATTCGAGGAGGGCTTCCTGCGGGACAGGGGCTATCCCCAGATAGACTTCCACAAGATGCAGCATGACCAGTTCATCTCCCAGGTGAACGCCCAGGTGAAGAAGCTGGTGGATCCCCGACAGGATGATGGATTGGTGCTCTACGACTATCTTTTGAAGTGGTTGCTGAACCACATCGCCAAGTCCGACAAGGCGTGGTCGCTCCATGTCTTGTCCCGCTGAGGCAAAAAATTGACAGATGGATTATACTCGTTATATGAGCAGTAAAGGAGTTTTTTTATGAGCTGTGATCATAATTGTGGAGGCTGCGGACAGGATTGTTCCGCACGTGATATTCATGAGAAGCTGCATCCAAAGAGCAGAATTAGAAAGGTCATCGGTATCGTCAGTGGAAAGGGCGGGGTAGGCAAGTCCCTGGTCACCTCCATGATGGCGGTGGCCATGACAAAGAAGGGAAAGCGTGCCGCCATCCTTGATGCGGACATTACCGGTCCCTCCATCCCCAAGGCCTTCGGGCTCAAGGGCAGGGTGACCGGTGAGGAGAACGAGATTTATCCCATGGTGAGCCGTGACGGCGTGCAGGTCATGTCCATCAACTTCCTGCTGGAGAATGAGACTGATCCGGTGGTGTGGCGTGGCCCCATCATTGCCGGTGCGGTGAAGCAGTTCTGGTCCGACGTGGTATGGGAGGATGTGGACTACATGTTTGTGGACATGCCTCCCGGAACAGGTGACGTGCCCCTCACGGTGTTCCAGTCCCTGGACATCTGCGGCATCATCGTAGTGGCCACACCCCAGGAGCTGGTGGGAATGATTGTGGAGAAGGCCGTGAAGATGGCCAGCATGATGAGCGTTCCTGTGGTGGGTCTGGTGGAGAACATGAGCTACGTCAAGTGTCCCGACTGCGGCAAGGAAATCAAGCTTTTTGGTGACAGCAAGGTGGATGCCGTTGCCGCCGCCTATAATGTTCCCGTGCTGGCTCGTCTGCCCATCGATCCTGCCGTTGCTGCCGCTGTGGATGCCGGATGTGTGGAGAATGTGGACGTGTCTGCCATGGACAAGGCTGTTTCCCTGCTGGAGGACTGCCAATGCGGCCACTAAGCCCCGACGAGGAGCGCCAGGCCCTGGCCCAGGAGTCCTCCAAGGCAAAGGAGGCCATGGAGCTGTTCCGCCAGGGGTACAACTGTGCCCAGGCGGTGATGGCTGTTTTTTGCAAGGACCTGGGCCTTGAGGAGAAGCAGGCCATGATGCTGGCCTCCTCCTTCGGCGGAGGCATGGGCCGTATGCGGGAGGTCTGCGGGGCGGTGAGTGGCATGGCCATGGTGCTGGGACTGGCCCAGGGCTACAGCGATCCCAAGGCCACCGGCGAGAAGGCAGCTCACTACGACAAGGTCCAGCAGCTGGCGGAACAATTCAAGACGGAAAATGGTTCCATCATCTGCCGGGAGCTTTTGGGGCTGACAAAGCCTGGTCCTGATTCTCCCGTGCCGGAGGAGCGAACCCCCGCCTACTACAAGAAGCGCCCCTGCGACATTCTGGTGGGTCAGTGCGCCGCCATCCTGCAGCAGGAGTTGGGCAAATAAGATTGTACTTGGCTCCTGCCGAGGAGTTGGGCAAATAAGATTGTACTTGGCTCCTGCCAGTTGCATTCCTGCATAAAATACCCCGGTTCGATGGAGCCAGTTCCATAGGGTACTCCATCTGGCCGGGGTTGTTCTTTTCTCCGCTTACTGAGCCTGCTCTGTCTCCCACTCCCAGGTGGTGGTGCGGTTTCGTCCATCCTCCTTGGACTGGTACAGGCACTGGTCCGCCTGTTGGATGAGCTTGTCCAAGGAGTTGGCCGCTTTGGTCTGCTGGTGGCACATGCCCACGCTGACGGTCACGTGGTCTGACACCTTGGAGGCGCGGTGGGGCAGGGCCATCTTTTCCAGCTGCTGGTGGATTCTCTGGCAGACGGCCTGGGCCACCGGCTCGCTTACCTTGTTCAGCAGCACCAGGAATTCTTCGCCACCGTATCTGATTACATAGTCGTTGTTTCTCACCGAGGTGGCCAGCATCTGTGCCACCTGCTTCAGTGTGGTGTCTCCTGCCAGGTGGCCGTAGGTGTCGTTGTAGAGCTTGAAGTAGTCGATGTCTAGCATCACCACACTGAACAGCTCTGGAGTTCCCTTGCGACGGTAGATTCTGTTCAGCTGGTTCAGCTTCTTGCGGTTGTAGACACCGGTCAGCTGGTCCGTCAGGTTCTTGGTGCTCAAAAGCTTCAGCAGCACCAGGATGATGATGAGACTGCAGGATATGATGACAATGCCCAGTATTGCTATGACATTGTTCTGCTTCAGTTGGGCGTTGTATCTTTTCAGCTGGGTGTTCTCACGATAATACTGGGAGAATTCCAGGTAGGCCCGTTGGACCGTCTGTATAAATTCACTGTTCAGGTGGAGGAGCTGCTCGTAGGCGGAAAGCAGTTTGTCCTTCTGGTTTGTATTTTGGTATACCTCAACAAGAATTTCAAGAAAATCCCTTTTGATGTCCAGTTGCAGATCCTGATGGTCATGCAGGATAGTCTCCAAGAGCGTTTGGGCTTCCGTGTACTGTTTTTTGGCGACCAGGTACTTGCCCTTTGTCATCAATGTGCCCAACTTGCCGTTGACAAATAGACTGTCATCGTTTTCCTGATAGAAGGAGTCAATCTCTTGGAGATGGATTTGAGCCTGCTCCAAGTTGCCCTCCGCCAAGGATATGTTCGCCCAGATGTCTTGGATGGAGGCAACAACCTCCTTCTTGTCTTGGGAGTTGACCCTCGGAAGATAGTGATACAGCTCCTCAATGGCTGTTCGTGCCTCGTTTATTTTTCCCAGCTCAAGGTAGGCGGCTGCAAGGTTCAAGTAGCAGTTGTAGTGGTTAAACGAGCCGTCTTTCGGAATATCATATACCAGCTTTTGGTACAGATGGGAGGCGGACTCGTAGTCCTCCAGAAAGAACTGGGTGTTGGCGATATATTCCCGGGCAAACAGCAGCTCATACTGAATCTCTGGGGTTTGCGGCTGGTTTTCCAGCAGTATCTCCACGTCGTAGAACAGCCGGATGCTTTTTGCATACTCACCGCTGTTGTATTCCAGCATGGCGATGGTATTCATAATCCAGGCATTGGTGTGGAGCTCCAGATGCCGGGCGATGTCCAGGTAGTTTTCCAGCACTGCTACTCCTTGGGAGAAATTGTTGGGTTCAGATATGAGTGTCTTCACCAACCGCCAGATGAGGGTAGTGTTGTTGGCAGCGGGAGGATACTTTGCCATGAACATCAGGGCATTACTGACGGCTTCCTTGCTGCCATTGCCTTCTAATTGGAGGATGCAGTCATTAAGGTAGCAGTAGGCATAGACGGGAAGTGCAGGGTCGTCTATGGACAAAGTGAGGCATTTGCCAAACAAGAGCTTTGCCCCCTTGTAGTCTCCTGTGGCCCACAGATCCATGCCTTGCAGGAAGATGTCTTCCGCAGAGTCTTCTTGGAAAACAAGCGTGGGATGGGGCTCCCATACTCCCTCGTTTTCCTGGAAGGACGACATGGCAAGGTATAAGGGTGATTTTCTGGGATTGGAGGAGTTGTATTCGTTTCCAGCCCACATGAGGGCTACAATGAGCAGGATGAAGAAGGTGCCTAGTGCAATCAGTAGCCGTATTTCCTTTGTCATTGTGGCTCCTCCTGTCTGAGGAGTCCATCCGTCCCCTCACAACCTTTGTGGGGAGGGCGCTCCTCTTTGAACCGTTCTTGGGGAGATAGAGCGAAGTAGTCCTCCAGCCGCTGGATGCAGCCCTCCGGGGTAGGGTGGTTCAAAAGTCGTGTCCGCAGGTGGTGGGCAAACTGCACATTGTCGCTGTAGAAGGCAAAAAAACGCTGGAGCCGTGTCTTGTAGAATTCCTGAGGCTGGAATTTCTTCAGCTCCTGGACAAAATGGCACCCTGTCTCCAGCAGATCCACTGTAAAAGGCTCCAACCAGTCCTCCTCTCGCCCAGCGTCCCGCCCCAGGGTCTGTGCAATCTGCCGGAACACCCAGGGCTTCTGGGCGGCGGCACGACCGATCATAATCCCGGCGATTCCCGGCGACTGGGCCATGGCACGCCTGGCACTCTCGCCATCCTGCACGTTCCCGTTCAGCACCACCTGGATGGCATAGCCCTTTTCTTCTATATATCTAACCAACTGGCCCACATAGTGGAGCCGTGGCGGCCTGCGGTACTTCTCCTTCCTTGTCCGGGGATGGAGGGTAATCTGCTGGACTCCCCGCTGGGCCAGCATGTCCACAAAGGAGAAGAAGCTTGCCTCCGTGAAGTCCTCGTCCCCCAGCCGCAGCTTCACGCTGAACCGTTTGCCGGCCCCCCGCACCACCGCTCCCACCTGTTCCACCAGCTCCTCCGTCTCCCGTCGCTCCTTCAGCATCCAGGCGATTCCCGCCCCCGAGCGCACGATGTCCGGGGCGCAGCAGCCCATGTTGATGTCCACCCCGATGCCCTCCATTCCGGCCAGCAGGCGGGCAGCCTCCACCATGGCGGGAATCCTTCCGCCGGTGATCTGCCACACGATTTTGTGGGGCTCTGGGTTGGTGAGCAGGTAGTATTTCTCGAAGGGGCCGTTGGTCAGGAGGGTTCCCGCCTGAATCATCTCCGTGTAGTACTCGTCGCAGCCGCCGAATCGGGCGATGGTGGAGCGGAGTGCAGCGTGGGTGAGGGTAGCCATGGGGGCCAGGACAAGTTTCATGGCTCCAGTATATCACCGAGAAAATCAAGGTTCAATAGGAAATTTTGTTGATGTGCACCATCCCTTTGTATAATCGTGAATCTATGCCTTCCCTCCATCAATTTGTATTTGTGGGATATGCTGTGGCAGACATAGGAATAGTGCACCATGGGATGAAGGGCGGGACAAGGGGTGTTATAAGAAATGCCCCACCCGCCAGGGGAACCGGCAGGTGGGGCGGGTTGTTCGCTCTAGGCCACGGTGACGGCCTCGGCGTACTTGGATTCCTGGAGGGTGCCGTTGTCGCTCTTGTTCACGAAGAGGATAGTGTAGGTTCCCGCCCCAAGGTCTGCCGGCAGGATGAAGTCAACCACGTTGGTGCCGTTCCTGGTGTACTTGGTCATCCGTGTCTGGCTCTTGTCCTGTGCCACCAAGAACACGCCCTGGGTGGCGTCCGACAGGTCGGCCTTGATGTTGTTGCCGTGGATCCGCATGGCGGCACCGGGACTGGCGGCAAGGTCGGTGCTTTCCTGGGCGTTTGCGTCCAGCAGGCACACCTCCACTATCCGTGGCGCCGTCACCTTCTCCGGCGGCAGCAGCCTGTACTCAACCGCCGAGGTCATGGCCATGGTGGCCTCGGCGGTCATCTCCACCACCACCTCGAAGCGGTTGTTCCCCATTCCCGGCTGGAAGGAATTCTTGATGCTGCCGGTGGTTCCCACCGCCTTCGCATAGATTCTGCAGAAGGGCAGCTCCACCACATAGCCACGAGCTACATACTTACACACCAAGGTGTTCAGGATGCTCAACATACTGAGGGCATCTGGCTCCGTAATGGTGGAGTTGTAGTCGCTGAATTCCTTTACCAGCTGTTCCTGGGAAAGGATTTGGTTACAATTGCTTTTAAAGCAATAGCCGTCCTTGTCTGCATCCTTGACAAGGAAATTTTTATATGTGCGAATTTCTAACATAATTATCTCCTTCGCCCTGTTAGATGGGCAATGTATAAATTTCCGCAACAGGTTTTTTGTGGCATCAGGCAAAAAAGCTGCGGATTATTCCAAAATTCCTATTGACGGGAATAGTTGGTAGGAGATACAATTATGCATCAATCTACAGTTGTATCTCCTTTTAAGATACCATGCTGGTTAGGCTCCCCATGAACACGCCAATGTTCACAGGGAGCTTTTTTGTCGTGTTTTCATTAGCTACTCTCCTTTGTAAGTGTTTTTGTTATATCGTATACCGCTTTCATTCCTGCAAGCAGTAGGATACTAGCTATCAAAGTGTTCATGCCCTTGGTAGTGGCATGGGTGTTGATGGTAGTTTGCCTTGGATAAAGTGTTTTACTTCTAGTTCCCTTTGGCATAGGTTGCAGCTGTTCTATCAACAACTGGCCAAAGTATTCTGCTTCTTCTTCTGCTAGAGCGGATGCTTGGCAGTGTTGTCGTTTCCAGTGTCCTAGTTCATGGGCTATAGCTCTGTCTTGCTGCCAAGGAGTAAGTGTTTCATCATACCAGATGAGGGTTGGACCTTCTGGCTCATGCTGTAAAAGCCCCGGAGGCAAGGCACCTCCGAAGGCTTGCGAGAGTTGTTGTACTTCCTGTTCTGTAAGGGTGGAATAGGGTATCAGCTGTAAACTGAGGCTGCTTACTATATCCCGAATGGAGAGGGGGTTCATGGTTGAACATCCTGCTTCATTCAATAAGTGAGTTACTTGTTGTTTGATCTCATTGCATTTCTGTGCTGCCAACATTTGCTGTGGCCTCCTGTCTTGCATAGGCCAGCATCAGCATACGAGACAGTTCCGTAATCTGAGCTCTGGTCATATCCATGGAACTGTCTGCCAGCAAGACTTTCAGTTCGTTGAACTGCATCTTGCGGGGCTGGGCTCCAAGCAAATAATCTACCGTGGTATGAAGCTCTGTAGCAATGTTTGCCAATGCTCCTCCCTTAGGCATCCGTGGGTCACTCTCCTTCATGTAGTAGGAGAAGGTAGACTCCTTGATGTCGCAAGCCTTGCACAGTGTTTTCTGGTTACAATTGTGCTGCTTCATCAACTCTTTCATCCTCCTTACAAATTCTTCTTTTTCTGTAGTCCTAGGCATTTCTTCCTCCAAAATTGACAGAGATGGTCAACAAACCGCTGTCTGGACGGCTAAGTACCGTCTCTTATTTTTTTCTGGTGCCAGACTCAAATGCCAGAGCCCGAATCACCATCCACGTTTGCTAGCTTAATTCATTTTATGTGAACTGTCAAGTATTTTATGAATTTCAATTCATATTTATGAATTAAACTGAAAGAAAAATTCTATGGTTAGTTTTAAGTTCAAGATAGTACTAGTTTTAAGTTCAAAGTAGTGCTAGTTTTAAGTTCCAGATAGTACTAGTTTGAAGTTCTTGGTAGTACTAGTTTGAAGTTCCAG
>CAMGSV010000096.1 GCA_946061495.1 uncultured Spirochaetales bacterium
GGAAGTAGAGCATATTTTCCCACAAAAATGGGATGCTACCTATTTTACATGGACTGATGAAGACGCAAAAAAATATATTGATAAAATTGGTAATAAAATTCCATTTGAAAAGAAACTTAACATAAAAGCAAGTAACGGTTTTTTTAGCAAAAAGAAAGAAGAATATGCAAAGTCTCAAAATAAAGAAGTCTTAGAACTTACTAAAAATCAAGATTGGACAAAAGAGAATATTGATACTCGTGCTGACGAAATGGCTGATAGACTCGCAGAGTTTTTTGAAGAAAATTTAAAATCTTCTGTTATTACAAAAGAATTGATTTGCTATACAGGCGGAACAAAAACCGTAACGATTAATTATGTTACATCAAAAACTTCTAAAAAATATGTAGTAATTCAGGATGATAATGGAAAAATAGAAAAAAATGAATTTAATGTTTTTAAAGATGCTGTAATTTCAATTGATAAAGGCTTGTTTTTATATGGCCAAGAAATTTTTGTAGATGAAGAATGCAAAGACTTCAAGAATTGTTTGTAAAATTATAGCCCAATTAATCATCTGAGGTGATTTTATATGAAAATAGAATACGATGAAAAGCAAAATATAGAGTTTAAGGAAAACTGGCGGGATGAATACCTTCAGTGGATTTGTGGATTTGCAAATGCGCAGGGAGGGACTTTGTATATTGGTGTAAATGACAATGCGGAGGTTGTGGGCATTGAGAACGCAAAAAAGATGCTGGAAGACATTCCAAATAAAGTCCGCGATGTCCTTGGTATTATTGTTGATGTAAATCTAATGCAGGGAGATGGGAAAAATTTTCTTCAGATACAAGTTGAGCCTTACAAAAATCCTGTAAGTTACAAAGGAGAATTTCATTATAGAAGTGGCAGCACAAAGCAAGAGCTAAAAGGTAATGCCCTTACTAATTTTTTGCTGAAAAAAATGGGGCTTACTTGGGATGCCATTACTGAGCCTCGGGCAAAAACTATAGAACTTGATCATGAAGCCTTTGAATTATTCCGCAAAAAAGCACGGAAAGCCAAGCGCCTAGATGAAGATGACATTAACCTAAGCGACTTAGAACTTCTTGAAAAACTTCGTCTTGTGGAAAACGGAGAATTAAAGCGTGGTGCAATTCTTTTATTTCATAAAGACCCTGAGCGATATGTAACGGGAGCCTATACTAAAATTGGTTATTTCAATGATGATACGGATATCTTGTTTCAAGACGAAGTTCATGGAAATCTCTTTGAGCAGATTGATAACCTTATGGAGCTGATTTTCTTCAAATATATGAAAGCATTTATTCGCTACGAGGGAATTCAACGTATTGAAGAATACTGCGTACCAAAAGCCGCCATGCGTGAAGCTCTCTTGAACGCAATAATACATAAGAATTATGGTGGTTGTGTCCCGATTCAGATTCGCATTTATAAAGATAAGGTTGTTATTTGGAACGATGCAGTGCTTCCAGATGGGTGGACTGTAGAAAAATTCCTTCAAAATCACGGAAGTCGCCCTTATAATCCAGACATTGCAAATGCTTTTTTCAGGGCAGGTGAAATTGAAAGCTGGGGGCGAGGTATTGAAAAGATATGTACGGCATTGAGTCAGCAAAATTTAAGTCCACCTGAATATATACAATTGGGAGAAGCTGTTTGTACTACATTCCGTTTTGTTGAACCAACTACAAGTGAAACTGATATTCCTGCAGGAAGTGTGGATGTGAGAAAAGGCTTATCAAAAACTGCCCAAGAGCTGCCCAAGAACTGCCCAATAACTGCCCAAAAAACTATGCTGGCAATTATAGAAAATCCAAGGGCGACAATAGCAGAATTGAGTAAAAGTACGAATCAGTCTGAAAGGACTATAAAGACCCATCAAAAGTTGCTACAAGAAAGTAACCTTATTCGACGAATAGGAAGCAAAAAGTCAGGTGCGTGGGAAATTTTAGTAAAATGAAGATTCAATATAAACACCAGAAATTCCAGGCAGATGCTGCCAAGGCTGTGGTGGACGTTTTTGCAGGTCAACCCTATCTGACTCCTTCTTATATGATGGACAGAGGCTCAGGAATGTATCAGCAGACCATCACCGAAGAAGAGGACTTCACCGGCTGGTCCAATGCAAGGCTGGTTCCTGCGTTGACTGACCGCCTGATTCTGGAGCATATTCAGAAGGTTCAAAGGGCAAACTTGATTGCACCGTCTCCAAAGCTGGAGGGCCGTTTCAACCTTACAGTCGAAATGGAAACTGGTGTCGGCAAAACATACACCTACATCAAAACCATGTATGAGCTGAACAAGCACTACGGCTGGAGCAAATTCATCGTGGTGGTTCCCTCTGTTGCTATCCGTGAAGGTGTCTACAAGTCCTTCCAGATGACCCAGGAACACTTTGCAGAGGAGTACGGCAGGAAGGTTCGCTTCTTCATCTACAACTCCGCTCAGCTTACCGAGATTGACCGTTTCGCTTCCGACAGCTCCATCAATGTGATGATAATCAATTCCCAGGCCTTCAATGCAAAGGGCAAGGATGCCCGCAGAATCTACATGAAGCTGGACGAGTTCCGCAGCCGTCGTCCCATTGACATTATCGCCAAGACAAATCCCATTCTGATTATTGATGAGCCCCAGTCCGTGGAAGGAGCTCAGACCAAGGAGCGCCTCAAGGAGTTCCAGCCCTTGATGACCCTCCGTTATTCTGCCACCCACAAGTCCGACAGCATCTATAACATGATTTACCGTCTGGATGCTATGGAAGCCTACAACAAGCGGTTGGTAAAGAAAATCGCTGTGAAGGGGATTACCGAGACGGGTAGCACTGCTACCGAAAGCTATGTGTATCTGGAAGGTCTCAACCTTTCCAAAGCAGACCCCACGGCTACACTACAGTTTGACTGCAAGGGTGCAGCTGGCATCCGCAAGAAGTCTATGAAGGTTGGCATTGGGTTCAACCTGTACGACAACTCTGGAAATCTTGACGAGTACAAGGACGGTTTCGTGGTCAAGGCGATTGACGGTCGTGATGACTCCGTTGAATTCCTGAACGGCATCAAAATCTATGCAGGTGATGTTATCGGCAAGGTGAGCGAGGACCAGCTTCGTCGCATCCAGATTCGTGAGACCATCCTCTCCCACATCCAGCGAGAACGGGAGCTTTTCTACAAGGGCATCAAGGTGCTGTCCCTGTTCTTCATTGATGAGGTGGTGAAGTACAAGCAGTATGATTCCGCTGGACAACCCTTCAATGGCATCTATGCCGATATGTTCGAGGAAGAGTATGCCGACATCGTTTGCACCATGCAGTTGGAGCTGGGTGACGATGACTACATCAAGTATCTGAATATGATTGCCCCTGCTGCCACCCATGCAGGCTACTTCTCCGTGGACAAGAAGGGCAAGATGGTTGACTCCAAGGTTGGCAAAAAGGAAGCTTCTTCCGATGACATTGATGCCTACGACTTGATTATGAAGAACAAAGAGCTCCTTCTGGACAGAAATCCGAAGAAGTCGCCTGTTCGCTTCATCTTCTCCCACTCTGCGCTCCGTGAAGGGTGGGACAATCCGAATGTGTTCCAGATTTGCACCTTGAAGCAAAGCAGTAGTGATGTCCGCAAGAGGCAGGAAGTGGGGCGTGGTCTGCGTCTTTGTGTCAATCAGGATGGGGAGCGGATGGATGCCAATGTCCTGGGAAATGATGTTCATAATGTGAATGTGCTGACCGTTATCGCAAGCGAGAGCTATGACAGCTTCGCAAAGGGATTGCAGACTGAGCTGGCAGATGCCGTTGCGAACCGCCCGAAAGCAGTTACACCTGAACTGTTCGCTGGCAAGACCATCACCGATGCCCAGGGCAACACTGATGTTATCACTGACGATGTTGCACGAGAAATCTATGTTGGTCTCCGTATGGAAGGTTACATCGACAAGCAGGGGGCGCTCACCGACAAGTATTATGAGGATAAGGCAAATGGTGAAATCAAACTCACCGATGAAGTTGCAGGTTCTGCTGAGTCCATTCTCGGCATCATCGACACCATCTACGATGGCAGGGCAATGCAGCCTGAGAATGCTCGCAGCAACAATGTGGAGCTTCACATTAAACCTGACAAGCTGGCAATGTCCGAGTTCAAGGAATTGTGGAGCCGAATCAATGGCAAGTCTGTGTATGTGGTGGATTTTGACACCCAGGAGCTGGTACGGAGAGCCATTGCGACTTTGAACGAAAAGCTGCGTGTTTCCAAGATTTACTTTAAGGTGGAGGCTGGTCGTATGGACCATATTGCATCCAAGGTAGCCCTGGCTTCTGGTGCATCCTTCGTCAAGGAAACATCTGCATCGTATGGCGTGGACAATAAAATCAACGTGAACACCAGTGTCAAGTACGATTTGATCGGCAAGCTTGTGGAGGCCACTGGTCTTACCAGAAAGGCAATCATTCAGATCCTTACTGGAATTGAGCGGTTTGTCTTTGACCAGTTCAAGGACAACCCTGAGGAATTCATCATTAAAGCTGGTTCGCTCATCAACGATGAAAAGGCGACTGCAATCATTGAGCATATTACATACGATGTGCTGGACGAAAAGTATGATACCGATGTCTTTACTGCTCCCACCATCAAGGGCAAGCTTGGGGTGAATGCCATCAAGGCAAACAAGCACCTGTATGACCACATTGTCTATGAGTCCACCAACGAGAAGGCCTTTGCAGAAAGTCTGGATGTCAGCAATGAGGTGGCGGTGTATGTGAAATTGCCTGATGGTTTCTATATTTCCACACCTGTTGGACGTTACAACCCTGATTGGGCAATTGCATTCTATGAGGGGAATATCAAGCACATTTATTTCGTGGCTGAGACAAAGGGGTCTATGAACTCAATGCAGTTGCGATTGATTGAAGAGTCCAAGATTCATTGTGCAAGAGAGCATTTCAAGGCAATCAGCAGGGGCACTGTCATGTACGATGTGGTTGACAGCTACCAGGCTTTGATGGACAAAGTGATGAAGTAATGGATGGGGTGAGGTGTTCCGTTAAACATCCCACCCTCAACCACCCTGTCCAGTCACTCCAACTCGAACATTCCCGTGTACAGCTGGTAGTAGCGGCCCTTCTGCTGGATGAGCTCTTGGTGGTTCCCCCGCTCGATGATGCGGCCCTGCTCCAACACCAGTATCACGTCGGCGTTCCTGATGGTGGACAGGCGGTGGGCGATGACAAAGACGGTGCGGCCCTCCATCAGCTTGTCCATGCCCCGCTGGATGAGGGTTTCGGTGCGGGTGTCCACGGAGCTGGTGGCCTCGTCCAGAATCAGGACCGGAGGATTTGCGGCGGCCGCCCGGGCGATGGACAGAAGCTGCCGCTGTCCCTGGCTGATGGAGCCACCGTCGGCGGTGAGCTGGGTGTCGTAGCCCTGCTCCAGGTGGTGGATGAAGCTGTCGGCATTGGCCAGCTGGGCGGCGGCCACTACCTGCGGCTGGCTTGCCTCCGGGTTGCCGAAGCGGATGTTGTGGCTGACAGAGCCGGTGAACAGGTGGGTGTCCTGGAGCACCATGCCCAGGGAGCGGCGGAGGTCGGCCTTGCAGATGCTTTTCAGGGGAATGCCGTCGTAGGTGATGCTCCCCTGGTCAATGTCGTAGAAGCGGGTCAGCAGGTTGGTGATGGTGGTCTTGCCGGAGCCGGTGGAGCCCACCAGGGCCACCTTCTGGCCGGGCTTTGCCCACAGGCTGATGTTGTGGAGCACCGTCTTGTCCTCCTGGTAGCCAAAGGTCACGTCCTCAAAGATGACTTCTCCCCGCAGGGGGACGAGGGGTGCGTCTGGGGTGGCCGTGTTCTTCCAGGCCCAGGTTCCCGTGCGGGCAAAGGCCTCCACCAGATGGATGTTTCCGTCGGCACTGGCTGCGGGACTTGACTCCACTGCATTCACCAGCACATAGGTTCCCTGGTCCCGTTCAGGCTCCTGGTCCAGCATGGCGAAGATGCGCTCGGCACCAGCCAGTGCGTTGAGGATGCTGTTGAACTGCTGGGACATCTGGGTGATGGGCATGGAGAAGGAGCGGGTGTACTGCAGGAAGGAGGCGATGGTGCCAATGTCCAGCCAGCCGACAATGGTCATGAGGGCTCCCGCCATGGCAGTGAGGGCGTAGTTGATGTGGGAGAGGTTTCCCATCATGGGCATCAGGATGTTGGCCAGGGAGTTTGCCCGTGCGCTTGACTCCCGCAGGCTCTGGTTCAGCTGGGCAAAGGTCTCCTTGGATTCCCGCTCATGGCAGAAGACCTTCACCACCCGCTGCCCTTCAATCATTTCTTCTATATAACCGTTGACGGAACTGAGGTTCTTCTGCTGGTCCCGGAAGGCCTTGGCGCTGCGCTTGCCCACGGTGGCAATGCACAGGAACATGACGCCGATTATCAGCACCACCAGCAGGGTCAAGATGGGACTGAGAATCACCATCATGGTGAACACGCCCACCACCGTGATGAGGGAGGACAGCAGCTGGGGAATGCTCTGGCTCAGCATGTCACGGAGGGTGTCCGTGTCGTTGGTGTACAATGACATGGTCTCCCCATGGGTGCGGCTGTCAAAGTAGCGCAGCGGCAGGCTCTCCATGTGACGGAACATCTCCCTGCGGATTTTCAGCAGGGTGCCGGTGGATATGCTCAGCATGATCCTGCTGTTGACGTAGCCTGCCACCACTCCAAGGAGGTAGATGCCTGCCATGGTGAGCAGCAGTGCTACGAAGCCACTGAGATTCGGGTTTTCTTGGCCGATGAGGGGGATGATGTACTGGTTCAGGGCAGGCTTCAGCAGGTAGGTTCCTGCAATTGATGCGCCTGAGCTCAGGAGGACGCAGAAGGTCACGGCAACCAGCAGCGGCTTCTTCTCCCCGATGTATGACAAAAGGCGGCGGATGGTCTTCTTCACGTCCTTGGGCTTGGCTCCGCCCCTCATGCCGTGGCTGTGGGGGCCTCTTGCTCCCGGTCCATGTGGTGGCATTATTCCTGTCCTTTCTGCTGGGATTCGTAGACTTCCCGATAGATTCCACAGGTTTCCAGCAGCTCAGAATGTGTACCTGTGGCGGCAATGGTTCCGTCGTCCAGCACCAGAATCTGGTCGGCGTCCTGAATGGAGGTGACCCGCTGGGCGATGATGATTTTTGTGGTTTGGGGCAGGCTTTCCCGCAGCGCCTGTCTGATTCGTGCGTCGGTGGCGGTGTCCACGGCGCTGGTGCTGTCGTCCAGAATCAGGATTCTCGGCTTGGTCAGCAGGGCACGGGCGATGCAGAGCCGCTGCTTCTGGCCGCCGGAAAGGTTCACGCCGCCCTGACCCAGCACCGTCTCGTAGCCCTGGGGAAAGCTGGTGATAAAGCTGTGGGCGTCGGAGCGGCGGCAGGCAGTCTCCAGCTCCTGCTGGGTCGCCCCCTTGTTCCCCCACAGCAGGTTCTCCCGGATTGTTCCAGAGAAGAGCACGTTCTTCTGCAGCACCATCCCCACTGCCCGCCGCAGGGTCTCCAGGGGAAGGTCCCGCACGTCATGGCCGTCCACCAGCACCCGGCCTCCAGTCACATCGTAGAGGCGGGGAATCAGCTGCACCAGGGTGGACTTTGAGGAGCCCGTTCCCCCGATGATGCCCAGGGTGGAGCCGGAGGGAACCTTCAGGTTGATGCGGGACAGCACCGGCTGGCTGTTGGCGGAGTAGCTGAAGCTCACGTCCTGGAATTCCACGGAGCCGCTGGCAATGACTGGTGCATTGGCGGAGTCGGCAACGGGCGGGGCGACGGAGGTGTCGGGATCGGTGATGTCAACCTCTTCATTCAGCACCTCCAGGATGCGGCCAAGGCTGGCACGGGAGAGAATCAGCATCACGAAGATCATGGAGATCATCATCAGGGACATGAGGATTTGGTTGATGTAGGTGAGGAAGCTGATGAGCTCGCCGGGAAGCATGGTGCCGGCGATGATCCTCGTTCCCCCGGACCATAGCAGGAGGATGATGCAGGAGTACACCATCAGCTGGAGCACCGGCATGTTCAGGATGATGATTCGTTCAGCCTTCAGCTGGGTGTTCCGCAGTTTTTCCGCCGTCCGGGAAAATTTCTGGCTTTCCGCCGCTTCCTGCACAAAGGACTTCACCACACGGATGCCGGTGAGGTTCTCCTGCACGTCGCTGTTGAGGCTGTCGTACTGTTTGAGCATTTCCCGGAAGCGGGGGAAGGCCTTGAGGCCGATGACTGCCAGGATCACTGCCAGCAGGGGAATCACCACCAGCAGGAAGGAGGCCAGCTCCCGGTCGATGAAGAAGGCCATGACGGCGGCGGAAATCAGCATGGCAGGGGAGCGGACACAGATGCGGATGACCATCTGGTAGGTGTTCTGGGCATTGGTGACATCGCTGGTGAGCCGTGTCACCAGGGAGGCAGTGCCGAATTTGTCCATATTGGAGAAGGACAGGTCCTGCACCTTGCCGAAGAGGTTCCGCCGCAGGTTGTGGGAAAAGCCGGTGGCGGCGAGAGCTGCGAACCGCCCTGAAAGCACTCCGAAGGTGAGGGAGAGGCAGGCAGCCCCTATCATTTGAAGGCCCATCCGAACCACATCGTTGATGTTCCTAGCTGGGATTCCCACGTCAACAATCTGGGCCATCAGCAGGGGGATGAGGACCTCCATGGCCACTTCCCCCAGCATGGTGATGGGAGTCAGTATCGTGTAGAAAAGGTATTTCCTTTCCAGACCGCAGAGGAGCTTTCTGAGATTTGTCATAGATATAATTATAGTGGAAAACAATGGGTGGGTAAATATTGTGATGCCCAATACGACCAACTTGTGGTAGATTTTTTGTGCTGAAGGGGCATTTTCTTTTGACAAGAATCAATTTTTATGGTATATTCATCGGACTGTGGGTTCATAGCTCATCTGGATAGAGCAACTGCCTTCTAAGCAGTAGGTAGGGGGTTCGAGTC
>CAMGSV010000097.1 GCA_946061495.1 uncultured Spirochaetales bacterium
ATTGCAAGTTGTTTTGGCTGATCTGGTGAAGGTTGATAGTTCTACCACTGCTTCGGAAATAGCCTCCTTACTGAACACCCAATTTGTTCTGAATCACACAGGTCTTTCCTTTGATTCATCTCTGTGGGAAAGTAGTGAAATCCTTCTGAATCAAGATACGGGATGGCTTGTCCTGTCGGATGCAGGACTCAAGAGTCTGGAGGAAACAACAAAAAGCCTCTTGGAGGCCTTTGATCCCAATTCTCTGGATGGTAGTTCCAGTGAGCTGGATGCCGAGTTCCAAAGACTGGAAACCCTGCTGTCCTACTGGCAGGACGAGTTGGCCGTGGCGGAGGCACTGAGGGACTACGCCACCACCACAACCTCATCTGCAGAAACTGCCGCCGAAACACAGCGGGAAATGGAGCAGGCAGACCAACGCTACCAACAGGCATTGGAGGACTACCAGCTGCAGCAGGAGACGGTTGATACTGCCATGGACTCCATCGAGGAAGCCATGAAGGAGCTGGAAGGAAAGCAGCTGGAGCTGGATGAAGTGGAAGTCCGTGTAGAGGAAATCAAGAACCAGCTGGCTGCCGTACAGGAAACGGATCGTCAACTGGACAAGGAGGTGGTGGAAGGCCAGATTGTGAAGGTCCTTGATACGCTGGCCAAAAGTTTCTCGCAGGAGCAGGAGGATAAGCTTCACTCCCTCGTGAAATCCTATTTCCAGAAAGAGCTTGAAATTGGAAATGAGTCTTTTAACTCCACAATGGAAAAGCTGCTGGAAAACATCCCGACACGCTTTCGTGATAGGGACAATGAGTATTTGTCAAAAATGATTTCATCATTTGAAGAGCCGTTGGATTCACTCAAGGCCAGCAAGCTGCCTGAGCCACCGGCATCATCGGAGAGTCCATCCCCTGGACAAGAACCTGTCATCAAAGCGGTGGATTTTACCCCATTGCGAAATCTGTCCACATCCATCAGCCAGGACATGGACACCACCCAATTGGATAGTTTGCTTGACTCCATCGAAGTTATTCTGGCCAGCGATCCTTCAACCCTCACGCCAGACCAACTGACTCAGCTGGAGAAAGACCTTGCTGCTGCAACCCTGCTGTTGGTATCTTTTCGAGACCAGTATCAGGATGAGTTGGACTATCGGAATGAGGCAAAAGTGTACCTTTTGGAACAAGAACCCGATTCCTGGAAGCAGTTTTCTGACACCGCAGTGCCAGAGGAGTCACACCAAAGGATACAGGAACGGAAGGACAAAATTGTTGCCACCTATGAGAACCTGACCGTAAACAAACTGAATGAGGCCCATAGTCAGGGAGTCCAGAAATTGCAGGAAATTGTGGACGGCGGCCTGTGGCAGTGCTCCACCTGGGATGAGGTGGTGGCTCTGACGCTGAAGATTCGCCATGCCAGCACCAACCTTCATGCCAGTGGAAAGCGCTCGGTGGAGCAGCTGATTGGCCTCATAGTCCAGCATTGGGCCATGGGAAATCCGCAGTCCGCCCGCACCGGAGAAACCAACCCAAGCAGCCAGAGTACGGGGAATGTTGCCATCACCAGCCGTGAGGTGCAGCTCCATTTGGACAAGCTGTACCTCGTCGAGACTGATATTTCCAATGTGGAAATAGTTTTATCAGTGCTGGAGGATGACATTCCCACAAATCATCCAGACCGAACAAAATTCATGGATTATGCTGCAACGCTCATATTTCAGGACATTGGTTCCCAGAACCTCGGCCCCGTGACGGATGAGTCGGATTTCCTGTCCTTGTTGAGGACAGAATTTTTCTCCTGGAACAAGGAGTTCCAGTCCCTCACCCAGGAAACCCAGCAGTCCATCGCACGGCAGGTTCTCCAGCTCAAGGCAGATGCAGAGCTCCAGACCACTGATTCACCGGAAAGCGGGAGTTATGATGATTCCTTACGGCCTGTTCTGGAGGGACTTATACGTGAAATGGAGGAGAAGCAATTCCTTCTGGAACTGGAGGAAATGCGTGCGTATCATTTGAAGACGGATGACTCATCACGGCTGGCAGAAATGGTGGGCCTCGCCCAAGCCATACAAGGCAGCTCTTTCCTTGTCATGGACAGATGGCAGGCAGTGCAGACAATGACCCAAAAAGATGGCTTCATGAACATGGAGCTGGGACGCATCGAGATGTTGGGACAAAGTTGGTTTCAATCGATTCTTGACTGCGGGGACCAACCCTACCAGTATGTTGATCCAGCCCAGCAGGTCGTGCTGGAGGGTGGAGAGGCTGATAACTCGAAGGAGGAAAATTCCACCCATGAGCTTGATGGAATTATCGTCCTGCTGGACACCTCTTGGTACGAGGAAAGCCTCTCTCCTCTGATGAATTTGTACCAGATAATTGACAGCAGCAAGACGGAACTGGAGGACAAAAAACTTGTTCTTGAGGAGGAACTGCACCAGGCAGAGGGGGAACGGAATGAAATTGTCGCCTCCTTCCACCAGCAGAACCGGGAGCTGGAAAAACGTCTTGAGAGCTATAATCTGGAGGTTCAGTCGGAGAATTTCCTGCACCAGAATCTTCTTGATGCCCGGCTGCGGCAGCGGATTGCCCAGGAGAAGTACCAGTGGGCCAGCAGAATCTACCTTGACAGCCTTGGATCCTCCGAATCTTCCACTCCGAATGCCTACAAGAGTCCGCTTTCGAGGTACAACGACACCCTGCTGGCAGTGAATCGCCATCAGCAGGCACTGGACATCCTCCGCCAGATTAAGGGAAAGAACGGCAGTCTGGGAGACAAGGAGTACGAGCGTCAGCTTCTGGACTACCAGCAGGCTCTGGGGGACAGCTATGTGATGCAGGTTGTGCTGAGCCAGTCCCTCACCGCCGTGGTAAAACAGGAGCAGGCCACCCAGGAGGCGGAGCTGAAGGACCAGATCAATGTCTCGAAGCTCCTCTTCTCCCATAACCAGCTGGCGGAAGCGAGCGGCACCGAAAAGGCCGTCCCCCTTCTGTCAGAAAGTCCCGCCCTGGAATTGGTGCGGATAACTCGTGACGATGCAGGCAACTACATCCTGAGCCTGGGACATTCCACCGACTATGTGAAGACAGGAACGATGTCTTCCATCGACTCGGACGGAAATTCCTCTGAAATTGACATTTATGGTTATGTCACCAGCCTCCGTCCCGCTGCCGGAACCCTGGACGAGGCCCTGCTGGAGGAATACCTGACGGCCAAGAGCGAGACCGTCACCCAGGTGAAAGAGACCTTGAAGCTTACCCGGGCGGAGGTGGAGGCCCGGCAGTGGCTCAAGGATATGTACAGCAAGGGTGATGACTACCTGAACCGGCTGCTGCTGGCCAGCCTCCACCTCAAGACCTACAGCGACAGGTCCAAGGAATTCCTGGGCGGCCAGGTGGATTTGAGGGAAGAAGGACAGTTCCAGGCGGATCAGCTTCCCAATGTAGGGAAATTTCACAGTGTAGACGTGAGCTCCCTCTACACTCAGGAGCGGGTGTCCGCCGCCGCCTCGGCCTACAGCTCGATCATGAGCCAGGAAGGGGGCGAGGGGGACCTGGCTCGCTACATCCTGTACCGGGAGACAAGCCTTCTGGACAAGCAGGAGTGGATGAAGCGGGAGAAGGCACTGGTGGAGTGGCTGGCCCTAGAGGAGGTGCGGGAGGAGCTGGCGGACAAGCAGAATGCCAAGACAGTGGAGGCGGCAGTGTCCTTTGCCCTGGCGGCCTCGCTGTCCATAGCAGCCATCTTCTGCAAGCCGCTGTGGGCAGCCGTATACGCCGCGACGTGCATTGCCATCACTGCCACCGACGCGGCGATTAGCCTGAAGGAAGCGAAGAATAGCGTCGGCGACCTAGAGAACGGAAAGCAGAGCATTGTCAGCGCAGAGACCCGGCGGCTCGGCGGGCTGATGGACTGCCTGCTGGCCGGTGAGGCGGACCTTGCGGAACAGTGGGAACTGTTGAATGTCTTCTATTACGGAGGACAGGCTGCAGAGGAGGGCGGCAGCCTGAGCCATGAGAAAGTGACTGCCGCCCTGGACAAGATGCTTGCCGGAAGCCCGCTGGTGTCCGGCCAGGAATACGGGGAGCTGGTGAGCCGGGAGCGTGTTGACGCCATGCTGTCCGGTGACGGCCAGAAGGTGACAGACATCCTGAAACTGGTTGCCGGGGAACTTGCAGGCGGTCTTTCCCTGGCCGAGCTGTCGCTGGGTCAGGAGGCGGCACGCCTGCGGGAGCAGTCCCAGGCTGCCATGGCTGAGTTTTACAGGACACTGGGACAAAGTGTAACGATCGCTGAGGAGGATCTGCAGCGTCTGGCAGAGCTGGAGGCCCAGGCTACCGACGAGAGTCTTGCCACAGCCCAACGCCAGGCCGCCCTAATAGAGTACAACGCCTTGTATCAGTCCCTCCATACTATGGACGGCTCCTCCCAGGCACAGCTGGTAAGCTTCGCCACCCGTGCATTTGGCAACCAGGGCTGGGACAGCCTTGCACACAAGAAAAATGTTTACAACAGCGGAAAGTCGTTGTACAATACAAGGGTGGACCTGTCCACCGAGACGGAGCTCTACACGGTGTGGCTGCATGATCTTTTGGCCCAGCAGGCCGCCGCCGGCTGGCAGGAAGGCGCATCCCAGGTGATGGAGCAAGCCCAGCTCCAGTGGGATCTGGAGCGGGATCTTCTCGCCCGCCGCCGCCAGTTGTGGGAGGGCGAGGTGGCGGAGACCCTAGCGGCGGGAAGGTCCAGCTGGCAGCGAATGGAGGAAAAACTGAACAAGGAATACACCCTGTGGCGGCGCCGGTTCCAGAAGGAGCTGGAGGAGCGGCAGGAGGAGTGGGAGAGCGGCTATCTCGAATATCTCCAGGAAAAGGAGGCATGGGTGCAGGAAAGCCACCGCCAGGCTCTCACACAGGGGGTGGTGGCGAATGCAGAGCTCCCCCCATCCGTCAGCACCAAAGCCCTGGAGGAAAGGGCGGCACGATTGAGCCGGAGCATGGAAAGCGGCGCGAGCCACCAGATGGCGGCCGCCACCGTGGAGGCCATCCTTGGGGAGGCCGACCTCCGGCGGCACATCGACAGGAGCGCCACCATGGCAAGCCTCGGAAGGAGTGCTGCCATGGGAATCAAAAGGGTTCATCGTGGTGCCAGCAGCTTGGAGAACCATCTGGTTGTCCGGGAACAGGTGTCCAGCAACAGCCAGCTGATGAAGCGTTTGGCGGGACGGCAGGCCGCAGATTACGGGCAGGAGCTGCTGGAACAGATTCTTGAGGGCTACATGGAGGGAATCGATAGGCAGAACCAGGCCATGGTGGAGTGGCAGGAGCACCTTGCGTGGAATGCCGGGTACAGCGTGGACGGGGACATCCGGCGCACCGTGGTGGTGGACGCAACCCTGATGAACCCCATCCGGGAGACCCAGCACCTGCCGGTGTACCAGCACTTCAGGACCACCGCCCCCCGGCTCCGGAGCCTCGACGCTGGCTCCGAAAAGAATGCCATGACGCAGCTGGGCCTTGCCCAGCAGGAGCTGGAGCTATGGGGCCGGAGCATTTTGGGAGACAAGGGGCTCTTTGCGGAGCATCGGGGAGCGGCACCTGAACTGGCGGGCACCCCCGACCCCTCCGGCTCCAAGCGGGCCGCCTTTAGGGACTTGGGAAGCGGCCAGATGGGAGCCATCCTGGTGGAGTACTACTGGAACAGCATTCAGGCCCGCAAGGGTATGGCGGAGTTGAGCAAACCCGGCCACGACAAGCGGCTGTTCGACGACCGCGGCCTGCCATTTACCGCGCCCACCCTGAGGGAGGTGAGTGAGGTAGCCATGAACATCATCGGCACGGCCACAGGGCAGGCATGGTGGTTCAGCTACATCGACGATGCGATCTTTGCGGGGATTGACCTGGGCGGCGGCTACAAGACCGCCGGGGAGATCGGCCGGGAGGTGGCCGTCAAGGCGGCGGGCGTTGCCATCGGTGCGGGAACCAACTGGGCGGGGAATGCCATATCAGACATCACCAGCACCGTAGGACGAGCCACCGCCACCGCCGGACTCAACCTTGCCAGCGGAGCCCTGTCCACCCTCAGCACCACCACATTGCAGAGCATGGACTTCGACAAGATAGGCAGCGGAGACTTCTTCAACAGGGAAATGTTCATGAGCCACATAGGAAGCAAGAGTACTTGGGCATCCTTGGTGGCCGGTGCGGCCAGTACCGGAGTTTCCACCTATGGAAGCGGTGTGTTCGGAGCGATGGGAGCCGAGGCGAACAAATTCTATGGCGGTGCCATGAGTCTGGCCACATCGGCAGCCAGCACTGCCGCCAGCTATGGAGTCCATGTAGCTTTCAACGGAGGTGACTGGGTTGGAGCCTACGAGGCCATGGGAGGCATCAGCGTGAATGTGGCCAGCTTCGGAGCCTTGGCTGACCTTGTGGGAAGCGGCATTGCCCGCAGCAACACCACCGGCCAAAACATCCTGGGCAAGGTCATGGACAAGCTGGATGGCCGGGGCGTCATGCTGAACATCGGACTGGACGGAGTGAGCGCCAGCGTAGGCTCCGGCGGCATTGACCTGAGCGGCAACCTGTACGACCTGGGAAAGCGTGCCCTGGATAAACGAGCATTGGAATCCTACACAGCAGCCCATGGACAGGAGAAGGGGGATGCAGCCTGGAACAACTACGTGTACGGAGACTGGACCCAGGAGAACACCTCCGCCCGCCTTGCCAGCGGCCTTGACCAGCTGGAGCTTGTTGAGCAGGCTGGATTCACCGCCCGAACCACCAGCAACGGAGTCGGCGGCCGCCTGATACAGCTGGTAAATAGTGGCAACAGCTACAACAGCGCCATTGCCCTGGGCCACGAGTCCTATCGAGACGGCATCATCGGCACTGCCGAACAGCAGGGCGGTGAGACCTTAGCGGCCACCACCGCCCACACCCAGATGGCTCTGCGGATGCTTGATGACGGCAAGGCAATCCAGATGACGGAGAACCTGGACACGGACATCACCGCCTACCAGATTTCCCAGCACCTGGGCGACGAGTCCATCTTCGCCGGTTACGTGGCGGGAAACTATGATGCAAGTGCGGATTATTGGAAGCTGAATCTTGAAGGTGAAATTGAGTGGGATGGTTCAAGAGATTTAAATGTTGAATATCGAGATGAGTACGGAAATGTGAAAATTAAACATGGACATATAAAAGATGATACAGGGTCGTTTAGTCAATCTTTAGCCAAATATGTTGGTATGTCTCGTGCTCAAGAGATTTTAAAGCTTAATTTAAATGATGCTTCTTCCTATGATTTACAAACATTAGTTGACGTGTTGAAAATTCATCCAATGATGGCAAATACACTTCAAAGAGTTGACGAGTTACCAAGTATTGTTACTGATACACAGAGAGAGAAATTAGTTGGTGAAACTTTGATGAAAAAACATGGTATGACTTGGGATATAGAGAAAAATGCTTGGATAGGGGGGATGGAGCCGATTAAATTGACTGACAATTCAGCTATAGGTCAGATTGTTATCAATAAGGATGCTGGTGGAACATACAATCGCTTTGGAATTTTCGGTGTAGTAGAAAGAAATGTATTAAGTTATGATTCAACAAGGAAACAAAGTGATAGTTCTCCTGACTATCAAGGTTTGGATGTATTGAAATTATACAAGACTGATTTGGATGGCAATATAATTGATTCAAATATTTCATTTAGCTGGCAAACTGTTGCAAATGGATATTCCGATGTAAGGCATGAGATAAAAACCAGTATTGCTACGGAAGTATATCGGGATGAAACTGTGGTTGCCGGTGAAACATTTAATCTGAGGTTTGGTGATTTTAAGAATCATCAAACATTTGGAGGAAATTATTTTATTATTAATTCTGGTACAACTATAGCTGGAATGAAAATAGATTCAGCGGGGAATACATCTGATGTTTGGGATAGAATCCTAGGTCATTCAAATTTTTTGAATGAAAAAGGAAGGCCTGATAATGGAGGATTGGTATCTGCCGCTTGTTTTATCAATGCTATGGATACAATCAATTCTATAAATGATTGGGTTATGAAAGACATTGCTTATCCTTATGAAATCAAAAGTATTGTAAATGAAATTGATTGGTCACGGAGAAGATAAAATGAAGAGATTTTTTGTTTTTTGCGTGTTTTTCCTGGCTTGTAATTTGTATGGAATAGACTGGCTGAAGGAACTGAAGGAAAATTTTATTTTGGATGGTTCCTGTATTATGGGTGAGATGGAGTACGGAAATAGGTTTCGGCGGGATGGTGAGGAAATTTTTGTTGAGTATGGAATTTATAACAAGAATCCTATAGTTCAGGATGGAGTGATAGTTCCTGCTACCGACAAGTTTCCGTTGAATGTAATGTGGTTGAATGAGGAAACTGGTTTTACTGAAATTGAAATTAAAGATTCTGAATCTCCCTTGCAGATGATGATTGTCGGGGATTATCATTTGTTGGGGATTCCTAAGGAGAAGTTCTTTTGGAAAGACAAGAAGTCCGTGGATTTCTTCGAGGGATTGTGGTTGATGAGTTCAACTGATTTACCGTCTGTTTTACGGGAATATGATCTTGCGTTCGTTCCAAAGGATTCGTTCCCACTTTGTGATGTGATTGAAGATGTGAAATCAAGTAGTCATCTTGTGGAATATTCGGGGGTCAATAAAATTGAATATTCTGGTGAGCATTTAGATAAGTATATTGTGACTAGTAAACAGGTCTATAGCAATGGTCATTCCATAAATCAATACTGTTTTCCTTGGGTAGAAAATGCGACTGGAGCAGGCAAAGGAGAATGGATTGAATTTTTTCTCAATTCTCCTCAATCGATTGTGTATATTTTGAATGGATTTGTAGATCCCGGTCGCCCTCATTTATTCAGGGAAAATAGCAGGATGAAGGTTGCTTCTATAACAGGCTGGACAAGTTCAGGAGAAA
>CAMGSV010000098.1 GCA_946061495.1 uncultured Spirochaetales bacterium
GATTATTACACAAGGACGTGATAAAATAATTCAAGGTAGTTCGGGCCTATAGCTCAGTCGGTTAGAGCAGCGGCCTCATAATCCGTAGGTCCCTGGTTCAAGTCCAGGTGGGCACAAAAAACTGCCGGAAGGCAGTTTTTTTTTGTCTAGGTTGATTTGTAGGTTTGAGCTATTCCTATCTCGGCGAGAGAGAATCCCTCGGAAAGGGTGAAAGTCAGGGGGCATGACGCAAAAAGAGGAAGGGAAAAAATCCCCTGAAGAAACTCTGTTCTAGAATTTCTCCAGGGGTATAGTCAACCAGTGGAAGCAGAAAGGAGGAACTGCCCCCACTGGATTGGTTCCTGAGGATTACTTGGTGGATGCCAGGGCGTTGTCAGCAAAGCTGTCGGAAAGCTTGTAGATGACTGCATTGTCGATGTAGATACCCTCTGCGTCCATGACGGGAACATCGTTGACGGTGACCACCTCATTCACCACCGCAATGGTGATAGGATCTCCGCTGATGGCAGTGGAGGTGGTGGAGTCACCGGATGCCATATCTGCCGTGTCAACAATGCCGGGAATGATGTAGCTGGTGATCACATCCTCCACTACCACGTCCTGGTCAAAGGAACCGTCAACGGGGGCAAAGATGGTGACACCTTCTGGCATGGTGGAAATCAGGGTGTCGGTTCCAGTGAGGTACATTGCTTCTGCCACCTCGTCCAGGTCACCATCGCTTTCAATCACCAGCACCAACTGGGATGCGTCTGGGGCACTGTCGATAATAGCGGTCCAGTCGGTGGTGGAGTCAGCTGTGCTTGTACTGGTAGTGGCGCTGGCTGAGTCTCTGGTCGTGCTGGTAGAAGCTGTGGTGCTGGAGGTGGAGGCTTCTGATGATGAAGCCCCCTGAGCCGCGAGGATGCCTGTCAAAAGGATGCCAGTGACGCAAATTCCAAGTCCGATTTTCTTTGTTGCTTTCATGTTTTCTCCTTGCAATTGATTTGTCCCGCAAGCTCACTGGTCTGGAGCTAAAGCTTTGTGAGGAGGAGCAGCTTCTGTCGCTTCCAGCCGTGAGTTACAGGTACACTTTTAATGATAGTGGATGGCTAGTCAGAAAACCAATGGTAATGTTAAGATTCTGCAAAGAAACGGCTGAGGTATTTTTCTTATATTGTATTTTTTTCAATTTTCTGGGGAATTAAAGTGGCATACTTAAATACTCCATTAAAAAGATTTTATAGGCACAGGAAGGGTGATGAAGCGAACGGTGGTTTTGCTAATGATGTTTTTGGGGCTTGTCTCGTTGGGGGCTGTAGAGCCACTGCTGAGAATTGCAGGATACCCTGAAGAGCGGTTGCTGGGAACCGTAAAGGAGATAAAGGAGTTCACTGGGAACGCTTTGTCGGATCTCCGTATCAGCAAATTGATTGTCTTGAACGAACAGGGAGATGTCTCCTCGGTGGAGCAGTATACTGCCAGCGGCCTCGTGGGAGCCAAGAATGTCTATTTGTACGACGATGCCCATAAGCTTGTAGAGATTATCGGGACGAGAATTGATGAGGTGGGGCAGTGGCGGTATGAGTATCGGTACAACCAACAAGGAAGGCTGCGGGAAGAATTGTCCTGGACCTGCGATAATTCCTTGGAGTGGCGGAATGAGTACCTGTATGGCCGCTCTGGGCGACTGGTGGAAAAGATTGCCTATCAGGGGACAGACACCGAGACCATGCGTGAGCTGTATCGCTACGATCAAGAGGGACGACTGTCCCAGTGGTTGATACTTTTTCCAGATGGCAAGCTGTTGAAGCAGGTGGAATTCTTCTACAATGACTTGGGCCTGGTGTCCGAGGAGGTGTACCACAATGAAAATTCCGTCTACAAGCGGAAGAAATTCTTTTACAACAAGAATTCTCTATGGGAGCGGGTGCAAACAGTGGATCGGAATGGAAAAAGTGTGGAGACAACCTTGTATTTCTACAATGCTGCCGGTCAGCTGGTGGAGGAGCTTACCAGAAAGGTGGACGGCACACTGAAGGTTCGTCGTACCATGAGCTACGATCACATGGGGAATGAATTCGCCAGGATTGATTCCATGGGGAATTATCTGGTAAAGGAAATACGGTATTAGGAAGGGGAAATAGATGGCGTGCATTTTGTTGGTGGAGGACAATGACTTCATCCGGGAGGCTCTGGCCGGCTATCTTCAGCTGGACGAGCACACGGTAATTGAATTCGCCGAAATCCGAGGCGTGATGGAGGTGATTAATCGTGGCATCGTGGATTTGGCCATCCTGGATGTCATGCTACCGGATGGAAGCGGCTTTAATCTTGCCAAATCCATTCGTGAGGTGTCCGATATGCCCCTGGTGTTTCTTACGGCAAAGGATTCAGAGTCTGACCGTATCCTGGGCTTTGAGCTGGGCGCTGACGATTATATTGTGAAACCCTTTTCCTCCAAGGAGCTAGCCCTTCGGATTCAGGCATTGCTGAAACGGTGCAATCGTCAGCAATGCAGTCAATTGTCTGCACGGAGCATTTGGCGGCTGAAGGACCAGACACTGGAGCTGGACAAGGATACCCATAAGTTGGTGGTGAACCAGCAGGAGTTGTATTTGACGGGGGCTGAGTGGAAGATTCTCCTGTATCTGGCGGAGCGGGAAAACGTGGTTATTTCACGGGAACGGATTCTTTCTGAATGTCTGAACTATTCCTTTGAAGGCTCGGAACGAACCATCGACACCCATATTGCCAACCTCCGTTCCAAGCTGGGAAATGGGGATTGGATTGGAACGGTTCGGGGCTTTGGCTATCGTTTCAACGGTTCCAGTCAGAATGGCTGTGCCGGATTCAGCTGTCCACGTGGGAGTGGGGAGAAGCCTCTGAAATGAGAAGCCTGTTCGCCCGCTTTTTCTCAAATCTGATTATCTCGTCTTTGGGGGTGCTGGTGACCATGGCCCTCATTGCCGTCTTTGCGGTGAATCATTCCGTTTCCACCTGGAATATGGGCAAGAAGACGGATCTGGAAAATCTCTTGCGTCCCATTGTATCCCGCGTATATCGCATGTCTGGCAGTCTTGAGCGGGAGGCGTTGCACACTGCCATTGAGCCCTACATGACAGATACCCTTTACGTGTATATTTTTGATGCGGAGAAGAAGCCCTTGCTGCTACTGGACAAGGGGAACCTCATCAGTTTGGAGGAATTCCAGAAGGAGCTCGGTTCGGTGAGTTCCTTTTTACGGGAGAATCCCCCCGTAGAGTTAACTGACGGAGCACATACCATCGGCTATATGGCCGTCAGCAATGTAGATTTCTACGCCTACAAGGCAAACAGAAACTTTGTCTCCACCATCATCAATGTGGCCTCCATCGGCATTATCATTACGACGGGGCTTTCCTTGGTGCTGGCGCTGGTGCTTTCCTCCAGTTTTTCCCATCAGACAAAAAGCCTGGTGTCTGGCATCCAAGACTTGAGCAACGGGAAGCGACAGGTGGAATTTCCTCGGTCCTCCACCCGAGAGCTGGAAACTATTTCCCGGTCCGCCCAGATGTTGCAGCGTCAGCTGGAGAAGGAGGAGACGCTGCGGGAGCAGTGGACGCAGGATATTTCCCACGATTTGCGGACTCCCATCACCGCCATCAAGGCTCAGCTGGAAGCTATGCACGATGGGGTGCTTCCCATCACCTCGGAACGGATCGGTCGTTTGATGGCAGAGCTGGAGCGGGTGGAATTCCTAGTGCGGGACTTGTCGGAGCTGAGTCGCTATGAGTCACCGGAAATGAGAATCTCTCCTCAGCTCCTTTCCTCCAGCGACTTCATGGATGATATGCGGGAACGGTTTTCCTTTCTGTGCAGCCAGAAGGGCATCAGCTTTTTGTTCAACTCCGCCGTCTTCAGCTATTATGCCGACGAGCATCTGCTGCAGCGTTGTGTGTCCAACATCATCCAGAACGCCATCCAGCACACTGCTGCTGGTGGCAAAATTGACGTGAATTTTTATGACCGGGATTCCCAGGCTGTGCTGGAGGTGCGGAACAGTGGCCACATCGATGAACGGCACTTGGCGCACGTCTTTGACCGCTTCTATCGTGGCGACAAGGCCCGCAATCCCGGTGGCTCCGGTTTGGGCTTGCCCATTGCAAAGGCCATCATGAGCTTGCACAATGGAACGGTGGAGGTCAAAAACTGCGGGGACATGGCCTGTGTTACCCTTACATTTCCTGAAATCTTTAACTTGCTTTGAGTGTGGTGCTGTGTTATACTATAGGTAAATCGGTTTACCTGTAGTATCGGAGGCTTTTATGGAACTTCAGCGTCGCAGTGGAGTCTTGCTCCATCCCACCTCACTGCCGGGAACACCTGGTGTCGGAACCATTGGTGCCGCTGCCTGTGCCTTTGTAGACTGGCTGGCGGAGTCCCACCAAACCCTGTGGCAGATTCTCCCCCTGGGGCCCACAGGCTACGGCGATTCTCCCTACGCCTCCTTTTCCACCTTCGCAGGCAATCCGCTGATGATTGACCTGGAGGATGTGGTGGAGCGGGGCTGGGCAGCGGCTGCCCTCATTGTACCACCGGATTACATAAAAACAGCGGGACCGGTGGACTTTGGTGCTGTCGTCTGGTGGAAGATGCCGGTGCTCAAAGCCGCCGCCGCGTATTTTTTGCAGCACGCCTCAGCACAGGATGCATCTGCCTATAAGAAATTTGTGGTTGAACAGGGATTCTGGCTGGAAAACTACAGCCTTTTCATGAGCATAAAGGAATTCTATGACAGAAAGGCCCAGGAGGAGCAGGTGCATGGCGCCATGTGGAGCACCTACTGGCCCTCAGGGCTGGCCCGCCATGAAAAAAAGGCCGTACAGCAGTGGCTGGCCCAGCACCAGCAGGAGGTGGAAATCCAGAAGGTGATTCAGTTCTTCTTCTTCACCCAGTGGCGGGAGCTGAAGGGCTATGCCAACGGCAAGGGCATTGCCATCATCGGAGACATACCGATTTTCGTGGCCGCCGATTCCGCCGACGTGTGGGCCAACCAGCACCTGTTCCAGCTTGATGAGGATGGGCGGGCAACGGCAGTGGCTGGTGTGCCGCCGGATTATTTCAGCGCCACCGGACAGCTGTGGGGAAATCCC
Source organism: uncultured Spirochaetales bacterium (assembly GCA_946061495.1). Classification (GTDB taxonomy): domain Bacteria; phylum Spirochaetota; class Spirochaetia; order Treponematales; family Treponemataceae; genus Treponema_F. The sequence continues at coordinate 5,112 of CAMGSV010000098.1, forward strand.
CTCTATGACTGGGAGGCAATGGCGGCAGAAGGCTATGAGTGGTGGATTACCCGTATCAAGGCGGCCCTGGAACTGGTGGACTACATCCGCATCGACCATTTCCGGGGGTTCGAGGCTTACTGGGCCGTTCCAGCCGGGGAGGAGACGGCTGTCAAGGGACAGTGGCTGCCGGGGCCGGGGCACAGGCTCTTCCAGGCCATCCGGGAAAGGCTGGGAGACATTCCCATCATCGCCGAGGACTTGGGTGTCATCACCGAGGAGGTGCGGCGGCTGCGGGATGACTTTGAGCTGCCGGGAATGAAGATCCTCCAGTTTGCCTTCGACCTGAAGGAGGCGGGACAGGGGGGCTGTGTGAATGCCTTCTTGCCCCACATGTACAGCCCCAACTGCGTGGTCTACACCGGCACCCACGACAACGACACCATGGAGGGCTGGCTTTCCACGGCTTCCGAGGAGGAGCTGGCACTGATTGGCGAGTATCTAGAGGGGCCGGGCAAGACGTGTCCCCGCAAGGAACTGTGCCGCCGCCTGGTGCAGCTGGCCCTTTCCTCCACCGCAAAGTTCGCCGTGATTCCCCTGCAGGACATCTACGGCTTGGGAAGCGAGGCCCGCATCAACACCCCCTCCACCTCCGACGGTAAGAACTGGATTTGGCGGATGGAGGACTGGATGCTGGTGGGGGATCAGGCGGCAGAGGTTATCCCTTGGCTGAGACGATTGGGTCTCCTCTATGGACGGAATATAGTCGCTGTCGTAGAGCCCCTTGAGGAGGGAAGCGAACATTCCCAAGGATAAGTGGAGTCTTGTAGGAGAGGTGCTGATGGAATGACGCCTTGGGTTGCAATCCGAGGTGTCATTCTTTTGCTAGTCCTTCCAGGGAAAGATGAAGTTTTTCAAGGTTCGTGGCCCCACATTTTCTCGGTCTTCTGCCATCAGCTCCTTCCAAGGGATGTGCTTCTTTTGGGCTGGGGTCGCATCGGGATGTTTCTCCAGCCAATCGTACTTATAGAGCCGTAGCCGCAGGGCGTTGACGTGGGCCAACACAATGCCGCAAAAGCTGGGAACAGTCATGAACAGGGCGATGGAAAGCAGCAGCAGCACGAGGGTGTAGATAAAGATGAAGAGGGAAAACCCTGGGTTGTCAAAGAAGATGATGAAAGATTTTTTTAGGCACCTCTTGAAGTCGTTTCCCATAAGGCAGCGGACGGGAAGAAACCATTGCAGGGACAGAAGGCAGACAAAGATGAACCAGAATACGAGGGCGGCCAGAAAGAGTCCTACCATCCCTTCCATCCGCAGATAAAAGGGGATGGTAACGGTTCCCAAAACCGGCAGAAGGAAGGTGATGAGTCCAAAACCAATGCCCACCTTCCAACTGGAGTGAAAATTCATGAGCCAATCCTTGAAGGTGACGGAGCGGAAATTGGCAATTTCCACGGCACAGGGGCCGAAGGCCAGGCAGGCGACAGAAACACCGCACCAGCCCAATGCTAGCACAATGAGAAAGGCCAGTCCTGCCACATCGGCTGCGAGACTAGCCAAAAAATAGCTGCCCACCATCAGTCCAAAAATCAGGAGGTTGGGAAAAACCAGAGATAGGAGGTGATCCCAGCCGTCAAAGAAATTCTTTTTTATGAAAAATCCAATCATAGTTTAAGTATACATCACAAAGCCCTCGGCATGACCCGTTCACAAAGAATGAATCAGCCGGGGGCCTTGCCGAATCCTAGTACTGCCCCAGAATCTCTTCCAGCCGCTGGCGACCGATAATCTTCATGAAGCTGGCGATGCGGGGCCCGGCGTTCTTTCCGATGAGAACCTGGTACACGGCGGTGAACAGGGCCTTTGTTTCCAGTCCACAGTCGTGGGCCACTGCATAAATGGCCTCAGACAGGGGCTTTTCCTCCAGTGTGTCCATCACCGGCAGCACCTCTTGACGAATCTTTTGGATAGCTGCCAGCTGCTGAGCCTCCAGCTCCACCGTGGTGCCCACCGGCTGCAGGGCAAAGCGGAAGTCCTCAGGGGCGCATTCGGTGATCCAGTACCAGGCGCAGCGGCAGCGGGTCTTGAGGCGATCCAGCTGCTCCGGCTTTACCTCCGGAAGACTGGCGATTACGGCATCAATGTCCCCGGAATTGGTCTGTAGCAGGTTGCACAGGTGCCGCAGGGGCATCTGGTAGGGCATGGTTTCCGGCATGCCATCCACCTGGGACAGCTCGTAGATGCGCCGCTCTTTGGCATACACGTCCTCGTTCTTGGCCTTTTCCACGCCCCAGGCAATGCGCTCCGTCTTGTCGTAGTCCTCGTAGGTCTTCAGCACGTCCAGGTCGAAGCTGATGGAGAACTCCGTGTTGGGGCGGGTACCGGCAAACATGTAGCGGACGATTTCCGGCGGATAGACCCGCAGCACGTCCGGCAGGGCGATGACCTGACCCTTGGAGGAGGACATCTTGCCGGGGGTTCCCTTGATGCCGATGAAGTCGTAGCGGAAGGTGACGGGAGCGGGCCAGTGGTAGATTTCGTCTGCCACCAAGCGGGCGGTGTCAAAGGAGCCGCCCTGGCTGTGGTGGTCCTTTCCCGCCGGCTCAAAGACCGTCTTCTCGAACTGCCACCGCATGGGCCAGTCCACCCGCCAGCCCAGCTTCACGCCGGAGGCGGTGCGGATGTCGGCAGTCTCGGAATGACCGCATTCGGTGCAGTGGTAGGTGAGGCCATACTCTCCGTCGTAGCTGTCGATGACGGTGGTGTCACGGTTGCACTTCTCGCAGAAAATGGATGCGGGCCAGTATTCCTCGTCGGCGGGAATCTTATGGGCGTCGTCACGATAGCGGTTCAGGCAGTCCTTGATCTTGTTGCGGTTCTGGAGGGCAATCTTCATGCCCTCGTCGTACAGGTGGGAGCGGTAGCGCTGGGCCTGGTACAGGTATTCAGGGTGGATACCCACCATGGGCAGGGCGGACTCCACATCCACCTCGTGGTGGCGGGCGTATGAGTCGTCCCGGTCAAAGGGGTCGGGCACCATGGTGATGGGAAAGCGCAGGTAGTCCGCCAGCTGGTTCGCCTTGGGCATGTTCTGGGGAACCTTGCGGAACACGTCGTAGTCGTCCCAGGAATAGATGAAGCGAACCTTCTTGCCTCGATCACGGAGGGCCCGTACCACCAGATCCACGGAAATAATCTCACGGAAGTTGCCGATGTGGACAGTGCCGGAAGGGGTGATGCCTGAGGCACAGGTATAGACATCCAGGTCGCCACGCTCCCGGATGATTTTCTCTGCGGTTTGGTCAGCCCAGTGGCTCAGCTTTGTCTGCTGGCTGGGATTGCTCTGATTATCTGTACTCTGGTTGCAATTGCTCATAATGCTGCATTATATAGGAAAGATTTGCTTTTGGAAATAGGGGACGGAGATACAGGGGTGCGGAGACAGGAACGAGTACTCCATCCTCACTCCTAAATCCTTTTCTGGGTTGCACTATTTTTACTTTTGTCTATATTTACAATGCCAAAGAGCAGTGTGGCAAAGGAAACCTGTGAGAGGATAGCGCTTACCCAATAGCCCCATGCCGAGTTAAACCCCACATATTCGCCGAAGCCTTCTTTTGCATATGAATATATACCGCTGGTAAGCTCCGGCTTGATAAGGCTGAGACGGTTGAAACACATTGCCATTGCATACATACCTACACCGGCGATTATCCAGCCAACAAGTACGGAGAAGGTGCCCGCACCGTTTCGAGC
>CAMGSV010000099.1 GCA_946061495.1 uncultured Spirochaetales bacterium
TATTTCAGGCCTTAAAATTGGAGACCTTTTTCAGTGGCCTCGGAAATCCGGGGCCTTTTGTCAGACATAACGAAACGTCAGCTTATTTTGCGATGACCTTTGCCATCTCCAGAACCTTGTTGGAATAGCCCCACTCGTTGTCGTACCAGGAGCAGACCTTCACAAAGGTGCCGTCCAGCTGGATGCCAGCCTTGGCGTCAAAGATGGAGGTGCGGGGATCGTGGCGGAAATCGGTGGAAACAACAGCATCCTCGGTGTAGCCCAGGATTCCCTTCAGCTCGCCCTCGGCAGCCTTCTTCATGGCAGCGCAGATGTCGTCGTAGCTGCACTCCTTGTTCAGCTCCACGGTGAGGTCAACGAAGGAGACGTCGGAGGTGGGAACACGAACAGACATACCGGTGAGCTTTCCGTTCAGCTCAGGAAGCACCTTTCCTACAGCCTTTGCAGCGCCAGTTGAGGAGGGAATCATGTTCTCCAGGATTCCACGTCCACCCCGCCAGTCCTTCTTGGAGGGGCCGTCCACGGTCTTCTGGGTGGCAGTTGCGGCGTGGATGGTGGTCATCAAACCACGCTTGATTCCGAAGGTGTCGTTGAGCACCTTGGATATGGGGGCCAGACAGTTGGTGGTGCAGGAGGCGTTGGAGATGATGTCCTGGCCAGCATAGGTGGTGTGGTTCACACCGTATACGAACATGGGAGTTGCATCCTTGGAAGGAGCAGACATGATGACCTTCTTGGCGCCAGCAGTAATGTGCTTGCGGGCCTTCTCGTCCTCCAGGAACAGACCGGTGGACTCAACAACAACATCAGCACCAACCTCATTCCACTTCAGGTTGACAGGATCCATCTCGGAGGTGAGGCGAATCTTGTTGCCGTTCACCACCAGGGTATTGCCCTCAATCTTGATGTCGCCCTTGAACTGACCATGCACAGAATCGTACTTGAGCATGTACGCCAGATAATCAGGATCCAGCAGGTCATTGATACCTACAATCTGAATATCATTCGCAAAGTTTTCTACAGCGGCACGGAACACCATCCGTCCAATACGACCGAAGCCGTTAATTCCTACCTTAACCATAACAAGGACACTCCTTTCTATAAAAAGTTATTGAATTATAGACCTTTGGTAGTTTTATGTCAACGGCAGGAGGACACGCCCCTTAGCCAGCTCTCAGCCAAAAGTCTATCACTTCAAGTATACCACATTTTTTTCATTCTGAGGGAAAAAAAACTTGCCAATTACTAAAATCTTCAATAAAATTATGCGATACCGAGTAAATGGAGAAAACATGGCAAAGCTAAAAGGTTCATGGAAGATTAAATTCGCCCTTGGATTGGTGGGAAAAATCCAAAAGAAGAAGCTGGACACTGCAGCCAAAGATGCAGGCTCCTTCCAGGAGGACACCCTACGGCGAATCCTCATGTATGCAAAGGATTCCGAATGGGGCAAGACCCACAATTTTGCGGAGATTCTTGCAGCACCAAATCGGGAGGAGCTGTACAAACGGTGGCAGGAAAATGTCGCCCCCACCGACTACGAGGATGTGCGTCCCCTCATCGAACGGCACAAGCAGGGTGAGGAGAACATCCTTTTCCCCGGCAAACCGAAGATGTATGCCACCACCAGCGGAACCACGGCTGATCCCAAATGGATTCCCATTACCGATGAGTACTACGACAATGCCTACAGCAAGATGACAAAGCTGTGGCTCCATTCCTTCCAGATGCACCGGCCCAAGGTCTTCGAGAACGTCTGCACCTCCATTGTAGGAAAGGCCATCGAGGGAGCAGCCCCCGACGGAACGGTCTATGGCTCAGTTTCAGGTGTCACCCGTCGGGACTGTCCCGAATTCATCAAGGGCCTATATGCCGAAAACAACGAGGTCTTTGCCATCAGCGACTACAAGGCACGCTACTACACCATCATGCGGACGGGAATCGAGCAGGACGTGCATCTTTTGGTGACGGCGAACCCCTCCACCATCGTAGAGATGCAGAACAATGTCAACGAATTCTTTGACGAGTACGTAAAGGACATCGAGAAGGGCACCCTCAACGAAAGCCTCAACATTGAGCCAGAGATTAGAAAGGTAATCTCCGCCGGATTCAAGCCCAATCCCAAGCGGGCGGCAGAGCTCCGGGCATTGAAGGAGCAGCACGATGTCATCCTGCCCAAGCACTACTGGCCCAACATCCAGGTGCTCACCACCTGGAAGTGCGGCAACACAAAGGTCTACATGGAGAAATTCAAGGACTCATTCCCTGCCACCATGCTGCACCAGGAATTCGGATACTTTGCGTCGGAATGTCGAGCGGGACTGGTTATGAACGGCGGCGACGACACTGTTTTGTTCCCCCACATGCACTATTTTGAATTCATCCGTGCCGAAGACCTGGACAATCCCAAGCCGGAATTCCTGCAGTTGGAGCAGCTGGAAGTGGGCAAGCGGTACTGCATCTATGTCACCACCTTCGCAGGACTCTACCGCTACAACATGAACGACCTGGTGGAGGTGACGGGACGCTACGGAACCATTCCCACCATCCAGTTCATCCAGAAGGTGAACGGCATCATCTCCCTCACCGGCGAGAAGCTCCACGAGCGACAGTTCATCGAGGCGGTGCACCAGGCGGAAGCAGAGACTGGCATGCTCACCCGCTTCTTTGTTGGCTTTGCCGACCTGGAGAACTCCACCTACCGCTGGTACTACGAATTTGCCGACCAGTCTATTGACCAGGCAAGGGCTGAAGAATTCTCTCAAGTTGTGGACAAGAAGCTGAAGGCCATCAACTGTGAGTACGAAGCAAAGCGGGACTCCTTCCGGTTGAAGGATCCGGTCACCTTCCTGCTGCAGCCGGAATCCTTTGAGACCTTCAAGGCCCGCAGCATTGACCGTGGTGCCCGTGACGGCCAGTTCAAGATGAACCTGTTGATGCAGGACGAAAAGCGTCATGCCATGTTCAAGGAGCTCATCAAAAAATAAGATTGCCAGAACCGGCCAGCACACGCTGGCTGGTTCCTTTTAGACGGGGCACACCCCGTGCATACTGTTCTCACAAGGAAGTTTTGCCGACAATGTTTTCCGACATCAAAGCCATCATCTTCGACTTGGATGGCACCCTCTACAATTTCAAGTGGCTTCCCTTCAGACTGATGTGGTTCCTTCCCACCGACATACTCAGAATCAAGGCCGACCGGACGGTACGCAAATCACTGAAGGGCTGTGACTTTGCCACACCGGAGGCGTATCTCGCCGAATATGCCCAGCGTATGGCAGAAAAAACTGACTTCAAAAGCCAGGATGCCCTCAACTGGTACATAAACCGCTACATGGGCACCATGTGCTTTCTTCTCAAACGATACTATTCCCAGCGGCCACAGCTGGCGGAGGTCTTTGCCCGGCTTCACCAGCAGAAAATAAAAATCGCCGTCTTTTCCGATTACCCCAGAGTCCACCAGCGCATCAGGGCACTGGACTTTTCTGACGAGACCATGACTACCATCAGCGGCATCTTTTCGGCCCAGGACTTTGGCAGCCAAAAGCCTGCTCCCCGTCCCTTCCTGGAAATTGCCGCCAACCTGGGAGTCACACCGAACCAGTGTCTGGTGGTGGGGGACCGTGACGACACCGACGGTGCCGGAGCCAGGGAAACCGGCATGGGGTTCATCCAGATTGAAACCCACAAGACAAAAATCATCGAGGCGAATCACCCCGTCTGGAGCTGGGAGGACTTTGCCCAATGGGTTCTGGAGGGCATGGAGCCGCTGGAGGACTAGGTATTTTTCTTGACAATAATAACGCTCAACGTTATTATCAAAAGGAGAACAAGGATGATCAAATCATTTCAGGACAGTGAAACCCAGCGGATGTTTTCTGGTATCAAGTCAAGAAAATTGCCAGATTCTATACAGAACATAGCTCGCCGAAAACTGAGAATGCTCGATCATGCCCACGTTATAGAAGACTTGCGTATACCTCCTGGAAACAGGCTAGAACACCTGAGTGGCAACTTACAGGAATTCTGGAGTATACGAATTACCATCCAGTGGAGAATCATATTCAAGTGGATTGAAGGAGAAGCCCATGACATCAGAATCATCGACTATCACTGAGGAAAGGCTGGACAACATTCATCCGGGAGAAATTCTTTTGGAAGAATTTCTTAAACCAATGCACCTCTCCGCATACCGGCTGGCAAAGGAAACTGGAATTCCTGCTACACGCATATCACAGATAATCCATAGCCGGCGTTCCATCACCGCAGACACAGCACTCCGATTTTCCCGCTTTTTTGGAACAAGCCCAGAATTTTGGCTTGGGCTGCAAAATGCCTATGACATTGAGGAAGTGGAACGAACAAAGGCAAGCGAGCTAAATTGTATACCCCTTTATCAATACGCCTAAGATAGGCTTTCCACACCCCAATTGTCTCTCCCTCCTCTAGTCACCTTCCGCAGGCCAGCAGTTTTTCTTGATGCCCGCCATGGCACACATCTGTGCATGGGATTCCTTGAGCAGCCAGCTGGTAGCCTCCTTGCGGGACAGTTCTGGCGCTGGAACCAGTGGTTCTCCGATATGGATGGTGATGAGGGGATGCTTTGTGCCCAGCAGCCTCCTGATTCCCGTTGCCTCCCGATAGGTGATAACCAGAGGCAGGACAGGAATCTGATAGCGGATGGCCATGGTAAAGGCTCCCTTCTTGAAGGGGCGGATGGGCTGGTAGAAATCCCAGCGGCAGGACTCAGGAAACACGTGCAGCCACTTCTTCCTCCTATGCAACTCATCAAAGGCCTGGTTAAATTTCCGCCCGGCAGCCAAGCCCTCTGGAATGGGAATACCTCCGGCTCCACGAATGAGTCCCGCATCGCTGCCGGCCAAATTGTCCGGGCGGGCGGGAAACCACAGCCGCCGCCACTTCACCGCCTGCACCACCGCCAGGAAGTCCCAGCGGTACACATGGTTGCACACGGTCATGGCACCGTTGCGGAAGAGCCGCTTGTTCTTCCTGATGTTTTCCCGCCCCACGATCTTGAGGCCATACCGAATCTTCTGCACGGGAAACACCAGCACAAAGATACCGAGGTAGATGGCAATGTGGCGCAACCGTGCCAGGAAGGACTTGTCCAAGTACGGGTAATGCTCGTCCAGCACCACCTCCCGCAACTTCTTTGGAAACAGGATGGGCTGGTCAGGTTGCTCGGGATACTCGATTCCCGTGACAGGAACATACACTCCGCTCATATTCTCATGGTTTGTCATGGAGACATTCTACCACAAGAACGCCATCTTCACCAGCAAAAGCGTTTATTTGATGGCGGGAAGAATCTCCAGCACCGCCACGTTACCGGGATAAATCTCCAGCGCCTTGCCGTACCAGTACCGGGCCTCCTCCTTCATCCCCCGCTGGAGGTAGCCGTAGGCCCGGGCGGACAGGGCGCTGTAGCGGTCGGCCTTGTCCATGCGGAACTGGTCCGTGTCCAGCAACTGGTCGAGCACCTTCATTCCCTCGTCTATGTCACAGAAGGGCTCCGGGGCGAAGATGTTCTGGGAATTCTCCAGGTATTTGGCCGCCCCGTAGGCAGGGTCAAGCTCTAACGCCTTCTTGGCCATGGATTTAATCTTAGGCCCCTGAGCCATGGCGTAGACCTTGGAGCGGATGGAGCAATTCTGGGAGACGGCGTCGGCATACACCACGTAGGCCTCCGCCAGCTCCTGCTTTTTCAGCAGGGACTTGCAGGTTTCTATGGCCCTGTCAAAGCATTCTCCCGCCTCCTTGTTCATGCCAAGGTAACGATAGGCCCGTCCCAGCACATAGTCACAGCGGGCCACAATCACCTCCTGCTCCACACCAGACGTGGTGGACTTCACCTCCTGTACCACGGACTCATAGTCTGAGCGGAACTGCTGTGCAGAGACCCCCTGACTGTTGAACATAGTGTCCCTGAAAGCATAGTAGGAGTCAGGATATGTGACGGTCCCAGGAGCAGGCACTTGAGCCGCCAGCAGCATGGGAAAACAAATCAAAATCATAACCACAAAAAATCTCTCTAATTTCATCCAAGCAATATAATAGATTTACCAGTTGTACGTAACAGGTCTATTTGCTATACTGCCACCCATGTTTGAGGTACGAGTTGAGGCCGACTTTGCGGCGGCCCATTTTTTGCAGGATTACCACGGCAAGTGCGAGCATCTCCACGGCCACAACTACCGGGTCTTTGCCCATGTACGGGGAACGGAGCTGGACGAGGGCGGCATGCTCTTTGACTTCACCATCCTCAAGCGGAACCTGCGGCACATCTGTGGCCGCCTGGACCACAGCCACCTGAACGAACTGGTGGATAAGGAGGGCAACTCTGTTTTCCACCAGAATCCCAGTGCCGAGCGAATCGCCCAGTGGATCTTCCACCAGCTGCAGGAGGCCATTGATGCTGAGGGCGGCCTGCCAGCAGGAAACCGGCTCTATGCGGTGGATGTCTTTGAGACGGACACCAGCCGGGCCCGCTACATTGCAGACTAGAAGCGCCACTCCACATAGCGCACCCGCCGCTTCTCCACTGCATTCCGCAGGGATTTTTCCCGGGGAGAAAGGCCACTCCTCCCCGTCTTCACCTCGATGAACACCACCTCGTCAATACGGCCGGACTTCTTGTCGCTGACAAAGGCAATGTAGTCGATGGGCTGGCCCAGGAATTTCACGTCGGCCAGGTCGCAGGGAAAGCCCGGCAGCAGGGGAGCCAGCTGCTCCACCACCTGGCCTGAAATCACCGCCTTGGAACGACGGACGGCATCCTTGCGGCTTCTTCCTTCCGCCCCCTTTCCCGCCAGCCGCCCGATTCCGGCTCCCACCAGGCCGCACAGGAGACAGGCTCCCAAAAACAGAACCAGCAGCAGCAGATGCTCTCCCGTCAGACTCAGTTTCCCCAGGGTTTCCATAACTCGACTCATGTTCTTTCTCCAAAGGCTCAAGCCGGGTAGAACCAGCCTGCACTGTAACATTTCATTCAATAATGGTATATTTATAGTGTAAAGTCGCAAAAAAGTCTTGGACTTGGCGGCTGGGTCGGCCAAGGCAGGCCCCAAAGGAGGAACTATGAAAAAGAATCACGCTTCCAGCTTCCTGCTGATTGCACTGCTGATAGTGCTGGCCATGCTGCCTGCCACCGCCGAACGGTTCCAATACAAGTACATCGAGGGAGAGTCCTACCGCATCCTTTCCTCCGTCCAAGAAAATGTATTCTTCAACGGATACTTTTCCCACTATGCCGAGGTGGTGAACCGCATTTCTGCAAAAGTGACAGAGGTGGAGGGCACATCAGCCCAGCACGAGGCGGTCTTCATGGTGACGGAAAGCTCCAGCGGCCGGCAAAACGAGATTCCCGTGTGGGGCGAGGAGTATCCCAGCGTCTTTGTGCGGGACGAATTCGGCAAGTACGACATTGAAAAGAAATACTTCATGCCAGTGGTGCGGGATGTCCCCATCTTTCCCGACCGGGACGTGGAGGTGGGTGAGACCTGGACTGCAGAAGGCCACGAAGCCCACGACTTGCGGCGGCAGTTCGACATTCCAGAGCCTTGGATTGTACCCTTTGCCGCCCGCTACACCTACACCGGCACCGTGGAGGAGGAGGGACGCACCCTCCATGTCATCGATGTGCGGTACAACATCTACTACGACAGCCCCACCGTCAAGAACAGGGCCAGCCTCACCTCTGACCTGCCTGCCACCACCATGGGCTACTCCCACCAGACCCTGTACTGGGACAATCAGAAGGGAGCCCTTTCCCACTACAACGAGGATTTCCGCATTGTGATAGAAACGGTCTTTGGCAACACCTTTGAGTTCCAGGGAACTGCCCAGGCCCAGGTGACAGACTTTGTAACGCCCTCCGTGGACAAGCTGACGGAGGTGCAGCAGACTATCGATGACCTGGGCATAGACAATGTGTCCCTCCGCAAGGACGAGGCAGGACTCACCATCAGCATAGAGAACATCCAGTTCAAGCCGGACTCCGCCATCCTGGTGGACTCGGAGAAAGACAAGCTACGAAAACTGGCGGACATCCTGAAGCAGTTCCCCGACAACGACCTGATGGTCAGCGGCCACACTGCCCTGGCAGGAACGGCGGGGGCCAGGCTCCAGCTTTCCCAGGAGCGGGCACGGGCTGTAGCGGAATATCTGGTGCAGCTGGGAGTCCGCCACGCCCACCAAATCTTTACCCAGGGCTTTGGTGCAGAAAAGCCCATTGCCCCCAACACCACGGAGGCAGGCAAGGCACGCAACCGCCGGGTGGAAATCACCATTATGGATCGGTAGGGAGTGAGGAGGGGGAGCACCCGGCACACTGCCGGGATGAGCTACGAAAAACCGATTTAAACGAAAAAGGACCAGAGAAAAATTCCCTGCCAAAGGAATGTGCCGCTGGTCTCCCCGCTCCAGATATACTTGCTGTATTTGAAAGAGTTTCCTCGATATATATCTGCTGTCTGCGAGGGATTGTATCGGGATAAATTTATTTGTCAAAGAATTTTTTTTTGCGGAAAACACACCTTTTTTGCTCCTGAATACATTTTTTCTCCCACGGACAATTTTGTTGCGGCTCGGCGTTGCCACCAACCCGGCAAAACGACTAAATCTAACTTCAAGTAATTATAACGCATTCCTGCGGTTTGTCCTGTGTCTGCGGGTGGAATCCTGAAAAAACTACGCTTTCCCGGGCGGAGGTGGGCTCCTTTCGTACATTTGGTAAGATTCCTTTCTTACACAGTGTAAGATTGCCTTCTTACACACGGTAAGATTGCCTTCTTACACAGTGTAAGATTG
>CAMGSV010000100.1 GCA_946061495.1 uncultured Spirochaetales bacterium
TTTATATCCGTTTCTTTTGCCGCAAGAGAAAGCAAAAGCTGATTTGGTTTTAATCTGCCATTACAATTTTCTCCTTGTTTTGAAAAGGATTCACCAAAATCAAATTTATCATAACTACGTGAGAAAATTTTTGCTCTTTTTTGACCTGGCCAATAATAGAGGCATTCGTTTATTATACCTTGCTCATTGTAAGAAAAGGTGTATGAATATTTCTTGTTATTTTTTTCAAAAATTATAGAAAATTCTGTAGGTTCAGATTTTTCTAAAAGTTTATGCGGAGCCCTTATAACAGAGTCCCCTGGTTGATGGTTATTACTATTCAATATTATCAATGCCATTTTTGCAAGAGCATCCAAAACTGAAGTTTTTCCAGATCCATTTGCTCCATATATCTCGGCACAACGTAAATATAAATTTTCGTTAAATGATATTAAAGAAGAAGCATGTGTAGTATCTGCAGAAGCCCTCATAGAAAATGTAACCTCGTCTTTAATGGAACGATGGTTCTTGCATTTAAACTGTAACAACATAATACATCCTCTCGAATACTATATACATATAGTATATCGGTTGCTTCCTGAATATACAACACATATTTGTAAAAAACACGCAAATTTACAATAAATAACAGAACTTTGAAAAAATATTTGCCCGGCCGCAGCCCTAACCACCGTCCCGCCAGTTAGGTGGGCTCCAATCCCCGTTCCCGCTCCTGCTGCGCCAGCGTCCTCACCATCATCTTCAGAGAATCCACCACCTGCTCAGGGAGCACCTCCATGTCCATCTCCATGCTCTTGTACTTGTTGGCCGGCTTCTCCCCATGAGTCTCACCGGTCACCAGGTATTCCACCGTCACATTCAAGACTTGCGCCAACCGGACTGCCACATCCGCCGGCGGCATGGAGGACTGGACGCCCAGGTACATATCCAGCGCCCGTTTCTTTATTCCGGCTTTAAAAGCAACTTCTTTTTGGAGCAGACCCGCATATTCAATTTCTGAACGAAGCCTCTGTGCAAATGTTGACATGCCTTTACTAATATCATAATTACGATACCAGATTATTGACAAGTGTATAAATACGATATAATATATCTTCACATAATCGTAATAACGATACTTTGTACAACATTCCCCCCGTCACGGTGTTTCGGCCCGGGCGGGCGGGGATTTTCATAGCGTGAGATGGGGACTGCAACGGTGGAGTATTATTGTCTGATGGTGAGGGCGGGAAAGGAAGGCGAGTGCAAGGAGCAGATTCAGCGGGTGCTTGACCAGCATGAAGCCAGCGCACGGCTGTTCTTCTTCCAGCGGAAGCTCAAGAAGGGGAACGGAAGCTTTTTTGACGTGCCGCTGTTCACCGGCTGCGTGTTCCTGCAGACAGAACGGCTGACGCCAGAAATGCTCAAGCTCATCAGGCAGACGGGAACCTTCTTCCATTTCCTTCCCCGCAACACAACCCCGCTGTCAATTCGGGGGCCGGCCTTGCAGGAGCTGCAGCACTATGTGGATTACGGGGAATACCTGGATGCCTCCCAGCTGCTGTTCCTGCCGGAACGAAGAATCAAGGCTCTGTCTGGCCCTCTGGTGGGGCTTGAGGGCAGCATCTACAAGGTGAACAAAAAGAAAAAGCAGATCACACTCTTCTCCAAGCTACGGCCGGACGGAGACCGGTTCGACCTTATCTATGAAGATGTTCCGTTGGCAGAAGCTCCGGCTCCTGGGCGAGAGCGATGATGAAAGAGCCCCTCCCCTACTACACCAATGCCTCCTCAACAAAGCGGATAGCCAGGAACACACTGATGCTGTACTTCCGCCAGATGCTGATAATGGCGGTGAGCCTGTACACGGTGCGGGTGGTGCTGAACACCCTGGGAGCCGAGGATTACGGGATCTACAACGTGGTGGCCGGGGTGGTGACCATGTTCGGCTTTGTGAATAATGCGATGGCCACGGCCAGCCAGCGGTACCTCAGCTTCGCCCTGGGGCAGGATGACGGAATCCAGCTGAAAAGGTATTTTTCCATGTCCCTCACAATCCATTGCCTAATTGCCTTGGCAGTGGTAGGCATCGCCGAGACGGCGGGATTGTGGCTTGTGGAGCACAATCTGGTGATTCCGGCCCAGAGGCAGCAGGCGGTCATCTGGATCTACCAGGCGTCGATATTCTCCACAATGTGTACAATGCTGACCGCCCCCTTCATGGCGGCCATCATTGCCCACGAGGACATGGACATCTATGCCTATGTCTCGATAGTGGAGGTGGGTCTGAAACTCGGCATTGCATGTATACTACCACTGTTTGCCACGGACAGGCTGATTCTGTATAGCCTCTTGATGGCCCTGATTGTACTCGTCACCGCCGCCATCTACAGCACCATCTGCGTGAAAAGATATGCCGAGTGCAGGGGCGGACTCCTCCGGGACAAAGCCCTATTCAAGGAGATGTCCAGCTACACCGGGTGGAACATGTTCGGCTCCGCATCCGGTGTCCTGAAGAACCAAATGGTAAACATAATTCTCAATCAGTTTTTCAGCCTCACAGTAAATACGGCAAGAGGGATTGCCTACCAGGTAAACGGTGCGGTCAGCAGCTTCGCACAAAATTTCACCACAGCAGTACGGCCACAAATCATAAAAAGCTATGCAAGCGGTGAAAGGGACAGGATGCTGCAGTTCATGTCCAGAAGCTGCAAGGCAACCCTTTTGCTGATGTATATTTTCGCTCTACCATTGATTCTGGAGATGCCCTACGTACTGCACCTGTGGCTCAAGGAGGTGCCTGAACATGCGGTGCTGTTTACACGCCTCGCCTTGTCCGACGCCCTACTCGACTCTGTCAGCTATCCTTTGATGGCTGCAGCCCAGGCCACCGGCAGAGTCAGGCTGTACCAGTCGGTAGTTGGCGGAGTCCTGCTGCTGAACGCTCCCGCCGCATACACGGTGTTGAGATGGGGAGGAGAACCCCACAGCGTCTTTGCCGTCTCCATCGGCATCACCATGCTGGCTTTTGTGGTGAGGCTGCTGATTCTAAGGCATCTCATTGATTTTTCTTTCTGGAACTTTATCAGACGCATCCTCTTGCCCCTCGTTTCCAGCGTCGCCATCGCCGCCATTGTTCCCTGCCTTGCACGGAAGACAATGGCCGAAGGCTTTTTGCGACTGTGCGTCACGACGGCCATTTCCATTGCCAGCGTCGGAACAAGCGGCTATTTCATCGCCTTGTCAAAGTCCGAGAGAGTCTGGATGAGACGAACAGCCTGCGGCAGGTTCGGCAGGAGGAACAAGAGGACATGAAAAGAATCGGCATCCTGACCTTCCACAATGCGGAGAACTATGGGGCGATGCTGCAAGCCTATGCCCTCAAGCAGCATTTGGAAAAAGAAAATCCTTCCGCTGCGGTGGGCATCCTCGACTATCGGAACCCACACATTGAGCTATCCTATAAATATTTTAAGCCGTGGTCGTTTTTCAAGCACAAGGGGGCAGCAAAGATTCTGGCAGTCCTGCTGCAGCTCTACTATCTCCCTGGGAAGATGAAAGTGAAAAAATGCTTCAGGACATTCACCGAGGAATA
This sequence comes from uncultured Spirochaetales bacterium, assembly GCA_946061495.1. Classification (GTDB taxonomy): domain Bacteria; phylum Spirochaetota; class Spirochaetia; order Treponematales; family Treponemataceae; genus Treponema_F. The sequence goes on from CAMGSV010000100.1 coordinate 3,575, forward strand.
TCTCAAGCCGACGGGCGGGGACTTTGACAGCTATGACTGGATGGTCTACGGAAGCGACCAAATCTGGAACCCAACCCTGACTGGCGGCGACGGCACGTACATGGGGAAGGGCTTTTCCGGCAGGAAAATTTCCTATGGAGCCAGTGACGGCGGCGAGCTACAGGTGAACCCAGAAATCGTCAAGCTACTTGAAGACTTCGACTCCATTTCATGCAGGGAAACATCTCTGACAAGGCGGCTTGGACAATGCATTTCCCACAAGCCCTTAGCCACCGTCTGTGACCCCGTGTTTCTTCTGTCTAAGGAAGCGTGGCTTGCCTTTGCAAAAAGTCCGAAGGAGACAGATTACGTATTGATTTACAAGGTAGCAGAGAATCCGGTCTTGGACAAGGAAGCTGAAAGGTTCGCAAGGCATCACAAGAAAAAGGTCATTCAGATTGTATATGTACGGAGCGTGAGAAAATTCTTTTGCCGTGCCCAAAAATTTGTGCAGGCGATAACGCCCAATGAATTCGTAGGGTATTTTGCCCATGCAGACCTCGTCTTTACAACCTCGTTCCATGGAACGGCATTCAGCATACTGCTGGAGAGGGATTTCTACACGCTCCAATTTGGGCATAGGGCCGAGCGTGTGACAGACCTGCTGGACGAGCTGGGGCTGTCAGCGAGATTTGTCAGGACAGTCCCTGGAGCTGAGGCACGGGAAGGGCATGGAATCCATTATAAAAGTGTCGCACCGAAGCTGGCTGCATACCGGGATAAGTCCATTGAGTTTTTGAAAAGGAGTTTGGGTGATGTGTGATTATTTTGAGACAAAGGACAAGAGTCTTTGCTGCGGATGCACCGCATGTGAGCACATCTGCCCCCATCATGTCATCACCATGGAGGCGGATGCCCTAGGATTTCCCTATCCTGTTATTGACCAGGATAGATGTACGAATTGCGGCTTGTGCGTGCGGGTCTGTGATTTCACTGCCCGTGTCCACAATCCCTTGGGGCAGAATAAATTTGCTGAGGTCTACGCCGTGCGCCACAAGGATGAAGGAGAGGTGGCCACAAGCCAAAGCGGGGCGGCATCGGTGGCACTTTATGACTGGGTGTTTGGGCATGACGGCGTGGCCTACGGTGCAGGCTATGGGGAGCATTTCAGGGTGGAGCACAAGCGGGTGGCCTCAAAGTCAGAGGCTCAGGAGCTGAAAGGCTCGAAGTACGTTCAGTCCATGATGGGGAATTGCTTTAAGGATGTGGAGCAGGATTTGAAGGCGGGAAGGCATGTCCTGTTCACTGGCGTGGGGTGCCAGGTCGCCGGATTGCTCTCATATCTAAAGATGAGGCGCACCGACACCTCCCGGCTTGTCACCTGCGACTTGATTTGCCACGGCGTGCCGTCGCCCCGAATGTGGGAGGACTACCTGACATATATTGAGACGAAGAAGCTGAAAAAGCCCGTGGTGCGGGTGGATTTCCGTGACAAGAGGCACTATGGATGGAAGTCCCACAAGGAAAGTTTTTATACGACTTATACGACTTATACGACTTATACGTACATATTCTATGACCATGTTGCGTTTAGGGAGGCCTGCGGAAAGTGCCCGTATGCCTCCACAAACCGCCTGGCGGATTTCACCGTCTGTGACTTCTGGGGATACGAGAAGGTCGTTCCGGAAATGGGAGATGACAACAAGGGCCTGTCATTGATGTTTGTCTCGTCGCCGAAGGCAAAATCCTTGTTCTTGCAGCTCAAGGACAACCTGCATCACCAGAAGGTTGATGTGCAGGACTGCCTCCAACCCAGTATGGTCGGCCCCAGTGTCCTCAACATGAACCGCAGTCAGTTTGAGCAGGATTATGTTGAGCGAGGCTTTGAGTATGTCATGCGGAAGTACGGCAGGAAACCCCTGCGACTGCACCTGAAGTCATGGGCCCGCAGGTGCATAGTACTTGCCTTCGGTGAGCGTGGCGTGGCCTTTGCCAAGCGGATACTGGGGAAAGGTGCATGAGAGGCGGAATCGCAGCCTGCTGCAATGTAGCCGGGGACAACAGGAGGAAACAATGACACCAGACATGGTTTCCGTGACATATAGCTTTCCATATATTGGAGTCTTTTTGACACTCCTTGTTCTTGCTCTCCCACTCCAAGCAGGAGGAACCGCCACCGCACACAATGGAATGGAACGACAACTAGGAGTATTTGCCTTACTCTTTTTCTTTATCGGACTGCGTGGATTCATCTTCTCGGACTGGCGGTCATACCACTCCTTCTTTGAGGCAGCGCCCACGTTATTCAGCGGGACGGACACCATTGCACAGTTTGTTCAGACAGGTATCTATTCTGTCTGGGAAAAAGGCTTTGTCTTTTACTCCATCCTGATAAAGACTATTTGCGGAAATTATTTCTTTTGGCAGGCACTCTCCTATGCCATCGATTTTTTTGTGCTCCGCTGGTTGTTTTCCACCTATGCTCCAGGGCGGATTTGCCTGTGCTTTGCATTTTTCTTTGTATTCGGACTCACCCTGCAGGTAAACCTAATGCGGAATATAAAGGCGGTACTACTGTTCATAATTTCCCTGCGGTTTGTGGAATCAAGAAAGATTGTTCCGTTCTTGCTATTGAATGGAGCAGGATGCCTCTTCCATATCTCATCCATTATTTTTCTGCCATTGTATTTTATCCTGACAAAAAGGCTTTCACCGGGAATACTCATAGCCCTTTTTCTCCTTGGAAATGTCATCTACCTTGCACAAATCCCATGGTGTTTGCCCATGCTGAACCTACTCGGCTCACTGATGGACAATCGCTTGTCTGGTCTGATTGAAACGTACACTGCTTCTGAAAGATGGGCGGGCTCCTATGGACTGACCATCGGCTACTTCGAGCGGGCAGGAACCTTTATTTTGATGATGATGTACCGTAAGAAACTTTGTTCTGATACATCTGGCAACATCTTGTTCAACTGTTTAATACTATACCTGTTCTCCTATCTGTATCTGTCCGAAATGAGAATTCTTTCTGACCGCATACCCATCCTGTTCAGTTTTTCCTATTGGCTCCTGTATCCCAAGCTGTATGGATTCCTGCCTAAGACCAAGAAAGTCCTGTTCCTGTGTGTATTCTGCCTCTATTCATGTCTGAAACTGCTGTTTGGCGGTAAAAGTGTCCTGTACAGCTACGACAACGCATTGCTCTTGAGGTGGAACTATGAGGAGCGGGTACGGACGCTCACCACGTACTATTCACAATACGAGGTTTTTGGCAAATGAATTTCATCCGTAGGCTTGTCCGATACGGGAGAGTTATCCCGGAGTCAATCAGAATCTACCGCATCTGGAAAGACACACCCAAGGGGGACTTCCATGACATCCTGGAGACTGGTCTTGCATACGAGTTGGTGGTCAACTCCTATCTGGGAGGAGGGACGGAGCGATTTCTTCGGAACTACCTAGAAGGAAAAAAACGTATCCTGGTCCTCACAAGTTATCTCTACGGACCGGCATATGTCTTTATCCTTGAAAATACAGAGACAAAAACGAGTCGGGTGTTTCCAATCAGTCAATTTGCAGAACTCTTGGCATGCAAGCAGATAGAAAGCGTAACGATAAATACCTTCATTCGGAACCGCCATCTGTTCTCCATGATGGAGGACGTGGTCTCATCAGCACTTCCCTTCCGCTATCTTGTCCATGACTATTTTTGCATCTGTCAGAACTTCAATCTTATGGCAGGCAGCAGGATGTGCAACTTTGACTGTGCGAATTCTATCCGATGCTTTACTGAACTGAACAAGTTGTGGCTGCCGCCGCCGGTGTCCCCTGATCATTGGCACTGTCTGTGGGAAAAATTCTTGGACAAGAGCTCAGAAATCCAGTTCTTTTCCAAGGCTTCAAGAGAGCTTGTCATTCGGGTCTACCCAAGGTTGCAGACACGAAATATTACCGTCGTACCCCATTCCATGGATTACTGCAAATTCACTCCCATCTCCTATCGGAAAGACAAGTTGCGGGTAGGAATTGTAGGGACAATATCTTCTGTGGCGAAGGGACGTAACGTAGTTCTCGATTTCTTGCGGTATGCACGAAACAGGGACTTTGAAGTGGTGGTCATCGGCTCATACCGTGTCCTGGGTAGACCCATCGCTGCCAACATCAAGTATCTTGGTCCCTACAAGCATTCACAGCTACAAGACATTATTGACCAGATGGAGGTGAACAGCGTGCTGTTTCCCTCCATCTGTTCAGAGACCTTCTCCTATCTGGTCTCTGAACAGATGATGATGGACATTCCCATCGTATGCTTTGACCTTGGTGCCCAGGCAGAAAAAATTCGCTCGTATCACAAGGGCGTTATATGCACCTCCCTTGCGCCAGAGGAAATTCACCAGTGCCTGCTGCGAGCACTGCGACTACCAGAAGGAGGTAGCACATGATTTCCGTCTGCATGGCCACCTACAACGGCGAGCGCTTCCTGCGGGAACAGATTGACTCCATCCTCTGCCAGCTGGGCCCGGCCGACGAGCTGATAATCAGCGACGACGGCAGCACCGACGGCACGCTGGGGATAATCGAGTCGTATGGTGATTCCCGGATTCGGTTGCTCCATCATGAGAGAACTTTTAGTGTCAGCAAATTTTCTTCCGGCTATTATTGCAGTAATAATTTTTCAAATGCCATCTCACATGCACAAGGAGACCTCATCTTTTTGTCTGACCAAGACGACAAGTGGCGTGACAACAAAATTGAGGTAATGAAAAGTCAATTGGAGTCGGCAGACCTGTGCCTGTCGAATTTTGCCGTAGTGGATGAAAATGGAAAGACAATCAGATCAAAGTTCTTCATGGCCAATCCTATAACCCGTCATTGGTTTGTCAATTTCAACAGGAACATCTATTTTGGGTGCTGCATGGCCTTCAGGAAGGCTACTGTAGAAAGTTTTATGCCAATTCCACCTTCCGTTGCAAGTTATGATAGTTGGATCGGAGCTGTCTCGCATTTGAAAAAGAAAAAAATTTGTTTTATCGATATAGCTTTAATCAACTATCGAAGGCACGAATGTAACATCTCTTTCGCCTCTGAAAAATCACGGAATCCACTTCTATTCAAGGTAAAGTGGAGAATACAATTCTTGAAAGCTCTCTTGCAATTCTTTATGACAAACATTGCCTCCAACCGGGAGCCCGCCCATGAATAAGATCCTTTTCCTGTCCAACACCGCCAACTTCTCCAAGTTCAACCGGCCCTTCATGCG